>JASMLU010000007.1 GCA_030748535.1 Candidatus Krumholzibacteriia bacterium | reverse complement strand
CCCGCGCAAGAGAGGACAAAGGGTCCAAGGGTCCAAGGACCAAGAGCCTAAAAGGCCGACCTCATAAAGCGGAAGCCGATGTCGGGGTTGCTGTACGACGGATTGTAGCCGAGCCGAAACGCTGAGCGGCAATACAGGGCACTGCCGTACCAGTAGCCGCCGCGCAACAAGCGGAGCGACCCCGTCGCGGGGCCCACAGGGTCCGTTACATCACCGCCGTAACTTGCATACCAGTCATTGCACCATTCCCACAGATTCCCGTGCATGTCATAAAGACCCCAGGCATTAGGAATCTTCTCCGCTACCGGAGAGGTCCAACCCTCATCATTCCCGCAATACCAGCCGATCTCATCCAAAACCGGGTCATAGCCGCAGTAGAGCTCTGTAATCTCCCCGTTCGCAAAGGCCGTAGTAGAGCCCGATCTACAGGCATACTCCCACTCTGCTTCGGTCGGAAGCCGGTAGCCTTCTGCGCTATAGGGTTGGTGGCTATTGCACTGCCAGTTGCTGTGATCATAGGCACGGGGAAGGCCCTCTCGAAGGCTCTTCCAGTCGCAGAAGGCTACCGAGCCATACCAGGTCACTTCCTTCACCGGATGATCGGGGTTCTCGCAAGTAAACACGCCGCCTGCGAAGTCGATTTCGCAGTCGCTGTCATTCAGATCCAGTAGCTCCTGGGTCGAGCCATCAAGTGCGTCTTGCAGGGAAGAGCTAGATGCAGTGCAGTAGCCATTGTCATAGGCCCACTGAGCCATCTCCCGGTACTGCTCATTGGTCACTTCCGTTGTGCTCATATAAAAAGCCGTCGTCAGCGTGACCGTGTGCTGGGTTTCGTCACCCCAACTGTCATGCCCCGGTTCGTCTTCAGGAGAACCCATGACAAAGGAGCCCGCATCGATCAGCACACAGCCCTCCGGCACCTCCGGAGGCGGGGGAGGATCTTCGGCCGAACAAAGAACCAGTTCCCGATCCTCGAAGTCCGTAACCGGCGGGCTCTCTCCCGGATCCTCCACTTCCACCCGCACCGTATAAGTGCCGCAATCTTCGTAGTCATGAAGCAGGTAGAGCGGAGTGTTGGTCTCGTAGACATCGCAGTCGCTAGAACCTTCCAGATCCCAGTAGATCCGCACGATCAGGACATCGTTCAAGAAATTGGAGGCCACCAGAGAGACCAGGCCCGTCTGACTGCCCGGCACCGTGGGAGCCACCTGGAGGCTGGCGATCAGGGAAACTTCATCTCCGGGGTCTGTCGGAACAATGGGAAGGTCCGAATGTCGAGGCTGTTCTGGGCCACTTACCTGAAGGCAAGCGACAAGAAGGGGAAGGAGAAACACGATGCGTAGCAACTTCATGATCCGCTCCTGCCAGGTACAAGGCACAATAAGAAATCCCGTGCAATGACGGGATTGTAGCAGAAAGACTCCGGAATTACAAGATAGCCTCTAGGTCGATGTCCGCCAGTTCTCCAGAATCCTGTCCATCACGCGATCGGTCCTGAGGGCGGACTCTCCCGTACTGGGGCACTGCCCCTTCCCGCGCAACTCATCGACAATGCTCTGAATCAGGGGTTGCTGGATGTGCGGAGGATCCTCCACCGGGATCTCGCGACTCCCGTCGGGCGTCTCCAGACACAGGGGCTCGACCCGAAAGAAGGAAAAGGACAGCCTTCCCCGGCTTCCATAAAACTCGAAGCGGTCATGGTACTCCGAATCGGCCTCAGCACTGAAGGCCCATTGCCCCATGGCCTGCACCTCCTTCGGATAAGAAATCAGTGCGGAAACCGCATCCTCGGCTTCGTGTGGCACGCCCTGTTTCCCGGCAATGCCCCGAACCTCTTCTGCAGGCCCCAGCACAAAGTCCAGAAAGTCGAGCATGTGGCTTCCCAGGTCCACGAACTTCCCGCCGCCACTTCGCTCCGGGAGAAATCGCCAGGGAAGGGGTTCATCAAGAAGCGGGGCGGGTCGAAGAAGACTGAGGTTCACCTGCCGGACTCTGCCAATTTCACCGGAATCCAGAAGCTCCCGGATGGCAAGAAAGCGCGGGAGCTGCCGTCGGTAGTAGGCGACAAAGAGAGGAACCTTCGCTTCCCGGCAGGCGCGAAGAATGGTCTCGCTCTCCTTCGCAGAGCGGGAAAGAGGCTTCTCCACATAGACCGGCTTGCCGGCCCGGGCTGCAAGAATGGCCAGTTCCGCATGGGAATCCGGGGGCGTGGCCACATAGACCGCATCCACGCCGGGATCGGAGACCAGTTTCCCGGCATCGGAATACCAGCGCTCCACACCATGGCGGTGGGCGAAATCCTCGGCCTTCTCCGCATTGCGACGCATAAGGGCCACGAGCCGGGATCCCTCTGCCTTCTGAAATGCCGGGCCGCTCTTCAGTTCGCAGACTTCCCCACAACCGATCATGCCCCAAGAGATATCCTTCATAGAACCTCCGGCGGAAGCTTCTCACATTCTAGCAATTGACGGGAGCAGAAATCCGGTATACCTTGTGGCATCCGGTGCCCCTCCTTTGCGCAAAACATTGCCAGATCATCGTTTAGGAGGCGCGGCACCGGCAACCTGAAAGGAGAGAAGATGCGGACAATCCGCCTGGGCGGGTTGGCACTGGTCACGCTGGCCCTCCTCTCCTTGGTCGCTCCGGGCCTGATGCCCGGATATGCGGCCCAAAACACCATGAATCCGGCAAGTGCCCTTGCTGTTGAGCAGCACGCTCCGGCAGACGGGCAGGGGACTCAGGAGTCCCACAAAGCGGATCATGGCGAAGCGACCGGTGGCGGGCATGAAAGCCCGGTTCTGCCGGTCCTGGCCCTGTTGATGATTGTCATGCTGGCCGCCAAGATCGGTGGCGGCCTCATGGAGAAGGTAGGACAGCCCGGTGTACTGGGCGAACTGCTCTTCGGCGTCATCCTGGGTAATCTGACCCTCATCGGGTTCCATGGCTGGGAGAACCTGACGCAGTTGACCGTTCACTTCCCTGCTATTGGAGGAGGCGTAGCGGAGAGTGTATCCGCAGAGAAGATCATCGAGATTCTCGGAGAAATCGGCGTCATCCTTCTGCTCTTCCAGGTTGGGCTGGAGAGCAATATCAAGGAAATGCTCGGAGTGGGAGCGTCCTCCTTTCTCGTGGCGATCCTCGGAGTGGTCGCGCCCTTCCTTCTTGGTTGGGGCGTGGGTCTCTGGCTCATTCCCGAGGCGGGAATGTGGGTGCGCATCTTTTTGGGAGCGACACTCGCAGCAACGAGCGTGGGCATCACTGCACGAGTCTTGAAAGATCTCGGGCGCCTGCAGGCCCGGGAGAGCAAGATCGTTCTCGGTGCTGCCGTCATTGATGATGTCATGGGACTCGTGGTTCTGGCCGTCGTCGTCGGACTGATCGGCGCGGCGAACAATCCCGAGAACTCCATCAGCACGGCGGGGATCCTCTGGATCATCGGCAAGGCGCTGCTCTTTCTCGTGCTTTCCATTGTCCTTGGGCAATGGGGCGTGCCAAAGCTCTTCAAACTGGCCAGCCAGCTCAAGCGGGATCATCTCCTGCTGACCACGAGCTTGCTGATCCTCTTTTTCTTCAGCTATGTGGCCAACCGCATCGGTCTTGCCACGATCGTAGGCGCCTTTGCCGCGGGCCTCGTTCTGGAGCCGGTTCATTTCCGGAATCTCGGCGACCACAAGGATCATGACCTGGAGGAGCTACTGGCTCCCCTGGCCAGTTTCCTGGTGCCGATTTTCTTCGTGAGAATGGGCTACATGGTGGATCTGACGAGTTTTGCAAACACGCAGATTCTGGGCTTTGCCGCGGCACTGACGGTGGCGGCCATTATCGGCAAGCAGATCTGCTCGTTGGGTGTTCTGGAAAAAGGTCTCGACCGGCTCTCCGTGGGAATCGGCATGATTCCCCGGGGTGAGGTGGGACTGATCTTCGCCGGCATAGGTGCAGGACTTGTCCTTCACGGTGAGCCTGTTGTCAGTTCGGAAATCTTCAGCGCAGTGATCATCATGGTCATCGTGACGACCCTGATCACGCCCCCCATCCTCAAGTGGTCCCTCAACCGCCCCCGCGGATATGAGGGAGCCAGCGATGCGGAAATGCTGGAAATCCGGAACCGGAAACGCCAGAAACGCGCCAGTTACTACCGCGGAAAAGCGGAGGAAACAGGCGAAAGCGGCGGACAGGGCAATCGAAACCGTGGAAGAGGACGCAGTAGAAGAGGTCCTTCGCAGGGAAGAGGCGGAGCGGGGCAGGGCGGCAACCGACCGCAACCCCCTCGGGACTCATCCGGCGGAGAGCCCAAGGAAGGAGTTCCTTCCTCCGGCCAGAAAAGAAGGCGGAGAAGGAGACGGAGACGCTCTTCCGGAGGAAGCTCCGGAGGACAGGGACCGGCCAGCGGCGGGACCTGATCAAATGAACCGGGCTCGTGGGAGCCCGGTTTTTTTATACCAACTCTTCCCCAAGAACCCGGTAGAAGTCAGGAGCTTCTTTCTTGCTGACATTGCCGCTGGGGACTTTCAGAACCTCGATTTCCAGACTGCGACCGGGGAAGATCAGGGTGAGAAGTTCCCCTTCCCGCACACTGTGGCTCTCTTTCACGGCCTCTCCGGCGAGCAGGATTTTCTCCTCATGGCAGCCGCGCTTGGCCATGCTCCGGCTTTGGATCAGGCAGACCCGCTTGAGCCAGAGATCCAGCCTCATCGGGGAGCCAGCAATTCTGAGGGATCGGGAAGCCCCTTGCGATCGACATAGATTTCATCTTCCAACTCCAGAAGATAACTCTCCAGAGCCTCATTGCGGCGGCGGCCGATCAACTCGCTGCGCAATTCCTCTGTGATTTCATCGAACTCAAAGGGGCGTTCCTCTTCGCGCTGGTCGAGTCGCACGATCTGGTATCCGCGAAGCCCGGCAAAGACAGAGGAGGTTTCCCCCGGCTCCAGCAAACTGACCACTTCCCGGTAACGCTCATCCAGCTGCTCTTCCGGAACCAGAGGAAGTGCGCCGCCCTGCTGGCGGCTGTAGTCGTCATCGCTGTATTGATTCACAGCCTCTTCCCAGGAACCGCCATCCTTGAGGAAAGTCTGCACCTCGCGCGCCCGGACTCTTGCAAGAGAACGGTCGTCTTCGGTGATCTCCATGGGAATGAAAATCTGCAGGAAGTGAACCCGGGCACCGATGCGATTAACGAGTTTCAGGATATGAAGCCCGGCGCCGGAGAGGACATCATCGCGGGTCTCTCCGGGAGACATGGTGGCCAGCGCTTCCTGAAGTTCCGGCTGGGCAATGTCCTGAAGCTGGAACCAGCCCAGGTCGCCACCCCGATCGGCGGCCGGGCCCTGACTGAGTTCCCGGGCAACACTTCCGAAATCCTCGCCGGAACCCAGGCGCTTCTTCGCCTCCTCCAGCACCACATCCGCTCTGGCCTGTCGATCCTCGCTGGGGCGGGGAAGAACGAGAATGTGAGACAGTTTTACGGCGGTCGGACGCCAGGGCATCATTTCGCGATTGCCCTGGTTTTCAAGGAAATACTCCCGCGCCTCCTCTTCACTTACCTGAATCGAAAAGGTGACCCCTTCCACGAGTCTCTGAACCAGTATTTGCTCGGTCATCGGCTCCCGAAGACGGCGATCCAGATCCAGGCGCGTCAAACCCTCTTCGCGAAGTTGGCGATCGAATCGCTCTTCTCCCCCGCTCTGCTCAACGAGTCCGGCGATGTGCCGCTCGAGGGCCACATCCACCTCTTCCTGCTCCACCTGAATCCCTTCCCTTCGAGCCTTGGCCAGGAGGATCTTCTCCTTGACCATGTTCTCAAGAGACTCCCGCATGAGTTGCTCGAACTGGGTAGAATCCGGGCGGACACCGCTCTGCATGAGAAAGAGCTGGACATCGCTGAGCACGGAACTGAGAAGGATGACCTCGTCGTCCACGGTTGCGACAATCTTGTCCATCATGGTATCGCCACCCTGGGCAATGGCCAGGGGTGCAAGGACAAGCATAAGAATAGCCGCAAGGGCGCGGCGGAAATGGCGTGGCATTTCTACTCCTTGGGAGAGGACGATTTGTCCTGCAGTAATGCGTTCAGGTCAGGGTGATAAAGAACGGGGAAGTCCTGCTCCAGATCCCGGATCAGGGTTCGGTGAACATCCCGTCGCTTTTCCATCACCAGTCGGCGGATGATCTCTTCACGCACCTCCTGATTGGAGGACACGGACTTGTTTCCGCGGCGAAGACGATGTTGCACGATCGTCCAGCCCCAGATGGTCTCAAAGGGCTTGGAGTAATCGGGCGGGTCGGCTGCCGTGATTCGTTTGCGGATTTCGGGAACCATGGAAAGAGGCGATACCCAGCCCATGTCTCCTCCCACTTCCGAAGAAGCGTCCTTGGAGAAAAGGCGAGCCGCACGCTTGAAGGAAGTCTTTCCGCGCTTGAGATCCTTGTAGATCTTCTGCGCTTCTTCGCGGGTACTCACGACAATCCGGCGATAACGGTACTCGATGGACAGTTCCTTGCGGTTCTCCTCGAAGAAATCCCGGATCTCCTCTTCCGTCACGCGAACCTTCTCGTCGAGTTGACGCTGCAGGTAGGCCGTAGCCAGAAAATCCCGGCGCTGTTGTTGCAGCTTGAACTGAAGCTCCGGATCCTCGTGCAGACCGGAAGCTTCCGCAGCGCGAAATAACAGCTCCGTCTCCCGCCAGCGACCCAGCAGTTCCTGTTTCTCCTCCAGCGTCATCAGGCCCCGATACTCGGAGGGCAGGAGTCGCTCGAAATCCTCCCGGGAAAGCGTGGACGAACCGACACGCAGCAGGAGATCTCCCTCCAGAGTCTCTGCGACCGAAGTCCGCTCCGTGGCCTGCCCCCCCTTCTCCGCCTTCCCGCAAGACAGGAGCAGGAGCGCGAGGACGAAAGGCAGTGTCCTTCTAGTAAACGTCGCGTAGCGGATTGGGCGCCTCTCCTCGCTGGGTCTTGCGAAGGACCTTTTCATGAATCTTCACCACGGTATTCCCACGCCAGGACGCGAGAAGGGAATCCAGTCTCTGCATAGAAAGATGTTCAAAGAGGTTCTTGCGCACCTCGCCCTTTACATCCTCAAAGGGAAGCAGAACGGGGGGCGAAGTTTCAAGAAGCTGGAAGATGGCCCAGTAGCCCTGGTACTGGAAGATGGGCGTCTTCTCTCCAATCTCCTGAAGACGGGCAACATTTCGGTACAGGTCGTTCGAGGGATCCATCAGGGTGTCGGGGCTGAAGAAACCCGAGACATAGCCGCGGTTGAAATTGACCGCCAGATCGCGAGCCACGAGGTCGAATTCCTCGCCACCGTCCAGTCGATCCTTCGCCTCCAGAATCGGACCCTCTTCCCGGGTCACCAACTGCTTGCACTTCACCGCTGACTTCCGGGTGTAGGCTTTGAGATGATCCTCATACCACTGGAGAATGTGCGCATCGCTCATCTCAATCTCGGAATCGACAATCAGGCTCTTCACCGAGTTCATGAAGTATTGTTCGTCGAACTCCTTCATGGCGACTACATAGTCGGGATGCTTGTCGAGGCCCTTGTCGACGGCTTCTTTCGGCATCAACTGGTTGATGGCCTTGCGTCGAATGTAATCCTTGAACGAGGCCATTCCGCCGGCCTTCTGGGGGCGTGAATAGGGGCTGAGTCCGTCAAACTCATCGGAAAAATCGGCAAGGGTGAAGGACTCGCCTTCCAGTTTGTAGAGAAGCATGGAAAGCTCTTCCTCGCTAAACTTCAGGATCGGCTTTTCATAGTTCGGGAACTCCCGGGAGCGGGCCTGCGACGGTGTTATGTCATCGGGCATCAGGGGAAGGACGCGAAGGGCGGCCTCTTCATTGAAGTGAAAGCCGAACTTGTCGAGCACATAGTCACCGTGCACGCGACCATTGGTCCGAAGGGCGCGGGTCTCCAGCCGCTTCCTGATCTGCGCCTTCACCTGCTCAAAGGTCTGGCTCGGTTCCACATAGATCGGGCGATCCACCAGAAAGATCGACCACTTTCCATAGACGGCGACCGGGCCGGAGAGAAATCCGGCATCCCGGAGGAAGAGAGCTTCTTCCACCGGCTCCACTGAAGCTCCAAAACCAATGGTCATCCGGCCACCGGCCCCAACATCGTCGGCGATGGAATAACGGGACACCGCTTCATTGAAATCTAGTTCCCCGGACTGGAGTTTCTTGTGGACTTCCAGTGCTTCCGCCTCGGTATTCAGGTCGATGTGGCGAACATCGGCGGAATGGCCCAGCATCTCGAACTGCTTGAGAAGATCCTCTTCCGTGAAATCGGGAATCTTGTCGACGATCTCCTGATTCTTGAGAAGTTCAATCAGCCGGTAGTTCTTCTGTCCATCGTAGGCAAGATCATAGGCCGTCTTGTCCTTGATATTCTCCAGGCGGGCCTGAAGAACCATCAACTCCTTGTTGATCAGCGCATCCACCACGAGATCCTGCTGTTCTTCCAGACTCAGGGAGTCGGGAAAGAGGGCGGAATTGTTGGCGTACATTTTCGCCCACTTCGCTTCGAAGTAGGATTTTGTGATCTGGGAATCTCCGACCTCTGCAACCAGGGAATCGGGACCGGCATCACAGGCGGACAGGAGCGCGAAAAGGCTCAGGGCAAGGAGGCCGCAAATGCGGACACAGGTATTCATTCTTCACCTCGGGTTCGTTGAACTGACCCGGAAAACGGGTCAAGGAAGCACAGCAATCAATCTAATCCGATGAGGAGGGAGAAAGCAAGGGACTAAGCTTCCCCCGAAGCTCTTCGAGCAATTCCCGCAGATCGCTCGACAGGTCATTTTCCGCGGAACGAAGCTCCAGAATCCAGGGTTCCTGCTTGCGAAACAGCAGTTTTCTGCCGAAGCGGGCGGCCAGGGAGCGGATCAGCTCGCGGTCGAGCGTGGCGTCCTCGCGCAGTTCGACAAGACAGTTTTTTCCCATGCGAACCCTGCGAACCCCCGAGGCCTGGGCAAGAATCTTGATCTCCAGAATCGTAAAGAGGTTCCGGAGTTCTTCGGGCTCCGGGCCGAAGCGGTCCAGGATTTCCTTTTTCATGTCCTGAAGCGAGTCCAGACGATCCAGATGCCCCATCCGCTGATAGATGCTCATCTTCTGGCCCGCATCCTCAATGTAGTCATTGGGGATAAAGGCACTGAGATCGCTCTCGACCTTCACATCGGCTACATAGTTTTTCCCTTCCTGAATCTCCCTAACTGCCTGATTGACCAGGCGAAGGTAGAGGTCGAAGCCGACGGCGGCGATGTGCCCGTGCTGCTTGGCACCGAGCATGTCCCCGGCGCCCCGGATTTCAAGGTCGCGAAGGGCAAGCTGGTAACCGCTTCCCAGTTCGTCGAACTCGACGAGAGCCTCCAGGCGGCGACGGCTTTCATCGGTGATTCTCCGGTCCTGCGGAATCATCAGGTAGGCAAAGGCTCGCTGGCGGCTTCTTCCCACCCGGCCCCGAAGCTGATGCAGCTGAGCCACTCCGAAGCGATCGGAGCGGTTGATGAGGATGGTGTTCACACGGGGAATGTCCAGACCCGACTCGATGATCATGCTGCTGACAAGAACCTCGAACTCCCCCTCAATGAAGTCCACCATCACCTGCTCGAGCTTCTTTTCATCCATCTGCCCGTGGCCGATGCCCACGCGGATTCCCGGAATCAGTTCCCGAATGAAGGCAGCCATGGCCTCAATCGTCTGCACCCGGTTGTGAACGAAGAAGACCTGCCCGCCGCGGTCGATCTCCCGAAGAATGGCTTCCCGAATCACCTCTTCGTCAAAGGCCACGACCTCCGTATGCACCGGCAAGCGGTCTCGCGGCGGCGTCTGGATGAGTGACACATCCCGAATCCCGCCGAGAGACATGTTCAGGGTTCGCGGAATCGGAGTGGCCGTCAGGGTGATCACATCCACGGAGGCCCGTGCATTCTTCAGCCTCTCCTTGTGCTTCACCCCGAAGCGATGCTCCTCGTCCACCACGAGAAGCCCGATGTCCTTGAACTTCACATCCTGACTCAGGAGCCGATGGGTTCCGATAATCAGATCCGTCTTTCCCTCCGCCAGTTTCTCCAGACTTTCGCGAATTTCCGCTGCCTTCCGAAAGCGACTGACCATGTCGATGCGCACCGGATACTCCCGAAGTCTTTCTGAAAAGGTCTGGAAGTGCTGTTGGGCGAGAATGGTCGTTGGCACGAGAATCGCCACCTGCTTGCCCGCCTGAACGGCCTTGAAGGCGGCGCGAATGGCGACCTCGGTCTTGCCGAAACCGACATCCCCACAGACCAGCCGGTCCATGGGCCGAGGCTTCTCCATGTCCTTTTTCACTTCCTCACTGGCCCGTCCCTGATCCGGGGTGTCCTGATAGAGGAAGCTGGCCTCCAGTTCCTTCTGCCAGGGCGTGTCCTCCGGAAAGGAAAACCCGCGGCTGGCCTCCCGCCTTGCATAGAGGCGAATCAACTCGGTGGCCATCTCGCGCACGGCCTTCTCGGCCTTGCGGCGGGTTCGTATCCAGGCTTTTTCTCCGAGACGGTTCAGTCCGGGCTTTCCATCATCCCGACCCATGTAGCGTTCCACAAGATGAAGCCGCTCGACGGGTACAAAGAGTTCCTGATCACCCGCATAGCTCAGGTGAAAAAGCTCCTGCTCCTCCCCCAGAATGTCTTTCTTCACGATGCCGCGATAGCGCGCCACCCCATGATGAATGTGGACGACATAGTCGCCGGGTTTGAGCAGGGAGCGGTCGCGAATCGGGCCTTTTCCCCGGTAGACGCGGCGGCTTCGGCGAACCCGCTTGTAGCGATCGAAGATCTCGTGGTCGGTGAAGAGAGCCAGTTTTTCGGAGGGAAGGAAAAAGCCGTATTGCAGGTCGGCCACGGGAAAGTGAACCTGGTCGCGAATCGAGGGGAGGATTTCTCGGAGACGATCGGCCTGCCCCTCGTTGTCGCAATAGATCCAGATCCGGTAGCCTTTGTCGACTCTCTCTTCAAGATCCTTCCGCAGCTCCTTCACGCTGCTGCCGAAGGAGGGCTGGCTCTTCACGGAGAAGCGCAGCATCGGCGCCCGAGGGCTTCCCATGGTTTCGGACAGTTCGTCCTCTACGAGCAGGATCTCCTTGCGAGAGAGAATTGCGGCCAGATCTTCGCTATCGCGCCAGGACCAGGGAAGAGGCGGCGGGAAGTCGTCCTTCTCCAGGGCGAGGCGATGTCTCCGCTCCGCCTCCCCGGACATCTGCTCCCAGCGCTCCCGGATCGCCTGTTCGTCGATCAGGATCATGCGGAAACTGTCGGGCAGATAGCTTTCAATGTTTCGTTCATCGAGAAGCCAGCCGCTGTACCGGTCGATACCCTCAAAGTGAATCCCGTCGAGAAAGGCCGAGATCAGTTCCCCGGTCAGGATGCTGTCGGAAGGAAAGTGCCGCTGCAGTTCCCGGACAGCGCGATCCCGGGCCTGGGAATCCAGAATTACCGGAGAGCAGGGAAGCACGCGGATCGAGTCAATGCGTCCCGTGGATAACTGGCTGGAAGGATCAAAGAGTCGCAGGCTCGCCACTTCATCTCCATCCAGCTCCAGACGGACGGGAAGTTCCTGCGTGGGGCTGAAGAGATCAACGATGCCGCCCTTGATAGCGAAATCCCCGGCCTCCTCCACAAGCCCTGTTTCGCGATAGCCGAGAGCCGTGAGTTGATCGCGAAGATCCTCCAGCTCGACCTGCCTGCCTTTCTCCAGTTCGAAGCTGATCTGGAGGAGGCGTTCGGGATCCATGAGTTTCCGCATCCAGGAACGGACGCTGATGCAAAGAACCCGCACGCGGCCTTCGGCCAGAGCTTCCAGAGTTTCCACTCTCGCGGAAACCAGGTTGCGGTCTTCACTGTGGCGGTCGTAGGGAAGAATCTCCGACTCGGGAAAGAACTCCACGCCCTCTACGCCGAGCCCTTTCAGATCGGAGGCCAGAGCTTCAGCCTCCGCCGCCTGCGCGGAGAGAAGGACCCAGGGCTTTCGATCCTCCAGTTCCTGATCCAGCCGGGAGAGAAGAAAGGGCAGACTCGAAGACTTCAGACCCGTCAGGACACGACGGGCTGGCCCCGACGAGAGGAGTTCCCGCAGTTCTTTTCCCACATCTGCCAGCAGGGAGACATTCAGGTTCGGGCTCATAATGCCGGGAGCAGCTCTCGGTGCATCAGGATTCTCGGGAGGAGGAATCTGCCGCCAGAATCGCAGAGCTCACTTCCTGGTTGATCAGGCCGATCAGATCCGACACCGGCTTGCGTACTTTTTTCGCGCGGGCACTTTCCTCTACGATCTCCCTCGCACGGCGGCCGGCTTCGCGGCGCTCATCCCGACTAAACAGTTCGCCCAGAAGCCCGCAGGATCGAATCATCCCGATAAGGGCAAGGCTCTCGGCATCCGGCTTCTCGTCTTCAAGAATCGCGCGTCGCAAGCGAGCCCGGATCGCCTGATCTCCCAGTTCGTCCTGAAGCGGAAACTGCTCGGAGCTGGAAATCTTCAGGTAGCGCCCGTTGTCATTGCGAAGAATCGAGTCTTCCAGCAGGCGGTCCAGAAGCCGCTCCTGCAGGTCCGGCATCAGTTCACAAAGCTTGCCCGCCCAATATTTCACGGTTCGAGGAACTCGGGCAGACTGGATCAAGGTCATCAGGTCGAGCAGAAGCGGATCCTCCGGGCGCTTTCTCCCGGAGACCAGCAGGCGATTTCCCTTGTGGGTCACGATGGACAAGATCGCCAGTTCGTGAAGCAGCATGGCCGGAAGCGCAAAGGGCAGGGCAGTCGCCGCACGGGAGGGCAGAGTGCCCTCCTTGTCATCAAGAGCGATCAGCAAAAGTGATTCGGCAAGATTCGGCATAGGACTCCCGAGAAATTGAATCCGGGGAATCCTAACGCAGTCTCTGCATTATGTGAAGCGAATCTGCCTTTGACAGCCCATTCTTCCGCCGATATTCTCTGCGCCCGAAGAGGAGGTCTCAATGAAGGAATCACGCGGCCAGTGGAGTGGAAGAATGGGATTCGTGCTGGCGGCAGCCGGAAGCGCCGTCGGACTCGGTAATCTCTGGAAGTTTCCCTACATCACCTACGAAAACGGGGGCGGCGCCTTTGTTCTCGTCTACATTGCAGCGGTGATTCTCATTGGCGCGCCGGTCATGATTGCCGAGATCCTTCTCGGCCGCAGAAGCCAGCGCAGCCCCGTCGGAGCCTTTCTCTCCCTGGCCGGAAAGAACCGCGCCTGGGGCGGGGTAGGATTTCTGGGAGTCCTGACCGGATTTGTCATCCTTTCCTACTACAGCGTCGTGGCTGGCTGGACCCTGCGATACATCGCCATGGCCTTCAGCGGGGGGCTCGGGGAACTCGCGGGCAATCCCGCTCACCTGCAGGACTTCTTTGGAGGATTCCTGAGCAACGGCCCACAACAGATCTTCTTCCTCTTCCTCTTTATGTCCATGACGGTGACGGTCGTGATTCTCGGCGTTCAAAAGGGCATCGAGCGCGCGGCCAAGTTCCTGATGCCGGTTCTCTTTGCCATTCTCGGTGTGCTGGTCATCTACTCCTTCAGCACTCCCGGCTTTTCAAAAGCCGTGACTTTCCTCTTCCGCCCGAATTTCTCCGAGTTGACTACCGGCGCGGTCCTCGAGGCACTCGGGCACAGCTTCTTTACCCTGAGTCTCGGCATGGGCGCCATGCTCACCTACGGAAGCTATATGCGGAAGAAAGATTCCATTCCTCGTGCAGCGATCACGATCACCTTTCTCGATACGCTCATCGCCATCATGGCCTGCCTTATCATGTTCTCCATCATCTTCAGCTTCGACTTCGAAGTAAAAAAGAGCGCGACCATCCTCTTCACCACCCTGCCCACCGTTTTCTTCAAACTTCCGGGCGGGGCCATGATCAGTGGCCTCTTCTATCTGCTCGTGGCCTTTGCGGCCCTTACGAGTACGATCAGCCTGATGGAAGTAGTGTCCAGCTACGCCATTGATGAACTGGGCTGGGAACGGCGGCGAGCCACGCTGAGCATGGGCGCGGCCATTTTCGTCTTCGGTGTTCTGAGCGCCCTGAGCCTCGGCGGAAACAAGACTCTCAGCGGAATCAACCTGATCGGCAAGGAGTCCACGGCGGGAGTCTTCGGAACGCTGGACTACCTGGCCAGCAACTGGTTCCTGCCCGTCGGCGGCTTCTTCATTGCTCTCTTCGTGGGCTGGTTTCTCGGGCGGAAGGACAGTACTGAGGAACTGGAAGAGGGACACGGGGAGATGCCCAGCTATGGCATCTGGCGATTCCTTCTGCGTTTTGCCGCGCCTCTTGTGATCGGAGCCATCATTGTCAGCGTCATTCTCGGAAGGGAGTACCAGTAGATGAAACTCCCAGCAGAGGCAGTTTTGCGGAAGCTCTTTGCTTCCGCCTTTTTCATGGATGCGGGTTTTTTCCTACTGGTAGCAGCTCTCCCCTACAAGGTTCTCGACCTCGGAGGCGGCTCCCTGGAGTTGGGCATGATGCCCACTCCCAGTTCCCTGGTCTATATCGTCATGACCCAACTGGTCGGGCGCTGGAGCGATTCTTTCGGCCGCTTCCGCATGAGCCGCTACGGCGCGCTGGCCCTCATTGCCTTCGCCGCGCTTGCCTTCCAGGCGGACACTTACTGGAAACTCCTGCTCCTGATGCCCCTCTTCGGATTCGGAGCTTCTCTCTTCTGGCCCAGCATTCAGGCGGCCATCGGAGACCTGTCTGCCGGCAATGCAAAAGCCCTGGTTCACAATACCGGGCGTTTCAATGTCGCCTGGGGTGTGGGAAAAGCTCTGGGCTATTTTTCTGCGGGAATGCTACTCGCCCACTACAGTTTCCGGGCTACCTTTCTCACGGCCATCGGCCTGATTGCCGCCAGCTTCCTCTTTACTCCGAAAGAGGAAGTTTCTTCCGAAGCAGTTGAACCGGAGGCCGCTCCCGGTACGGACCCTTCCCGGGGTGATCGTTTTCGGAAAATGGCCTGGCTCGCCAACTTTGCTTCCTTCGGAGCTTCGGCGGTGCTGGCCAACCTGCTCCCTGAGTGGTTTGTAAATCGAGGCTGGCCGGAAAGCCGCTTCGGCATTTTCCTTGGCGCACTCTTCGCTCTTCAGACGGCGGTCTTCGCCCTTCTGGCCAGCCGGATCCGCTTTGCAGACTCGGTGAGCCGGCTTCTTCTTCCCCAGTTGCTTGCTGCGCTGGCGATTCTGTCGCTCCCCTTCCTCCCCGGCTTCTTTTCACTCATGCTCATCACTCCGCTGATCGGCTTCAGCTTCGGAGTCACCTATGCGGCCAGCATCTACTACAGCCTTCATACAGAAAGCGGGAAAGGAAAGAACGCGGGGATTCACGAGAGTCTGATCGGGGCAAGCGTCTTCCTCTTTCCCCTGGCCGGCGGCATGATTGTTCGGCTCAGCGGCTCCCTGGCTTCGCCTTATCTGTTCATGGGATCCGTCATGCTGATGGCCCTTGCCCTGCAATGGGTCTGGGCGGTGAAGAAGAGCTAGTCCGTCTTCAGGCGGCGGCTCACCCAGAGTTCCAGAAGCAGCAAGGCCAGAACCAGCCACAGCAGGAGGCGCGTGATCTCCCGTCCAAAGCGATGGAAGCGCAGGAAGTCCCCGATCTTTTCGCCGGGAGGAATGCTCAGGAGAGATTCCACATCCAGCAGGGTCGCCAGGCTGTCCGCGTCCGGAGCCTGAAGAAAACCTTCCTCGGGGGGAACGCGAACGGCCCGGAGTCCCAGATCCCGACGACCTTCGGGCGAGTCGAGGTGCAAGGACCAGAACCCGCTCTTTCCCACACGATCCAGAATGGCCCGGGGAGGGAATCGGCTTGCGTCCAGTCGAAGCCGCTGTTCGCTCCCGTCTTCAGAGAGTGCGAAGAGCCGCTGCCCCTCGGTCGGAAAGGACTTGATCTCCCACTCCAGACTCTCCCCCACCGTGGCAGTGCGGGGAAGCTGTGCCCCGCTGACCTCCTGCACCATTTCCTGAATCAGGGGAAGAAAAAGGGAACTCCAGGGGAACTCGCCTCCCGCCGGGCCCGCATCAAAGAGAAGAAGACGCACTCGGCCGCGACCGTAGTTCCATGCCAGAACGGCCGGCAATCCCCCTTCGAAGCGGGCCAGAACCTGTCGACCCCCCACAGAACAGCGAAAGATCTCCGAGAAACTCTGGTCTCTCAGGATCTCCCGGTGAACCTCATCGAAATCCTCAAAGAGGGAGTGCTCGCCATGAAGCTCCCGGATCTGAAGCCTTTCGCTCCCGGCCAGCTCCAGCGAACGGGGACCGTCGAGTTCGGGAAGAAGCTCCCGTGCAAGAACAGGCAGGCTCTCCCTGTCCGGGAAGAGAAGAAGCCCGCCGCCGGATTTCACATAGGCTGCCAGCGCCTTAGCAGAAGAGGAGCCGAGTCCTGCACCACCGGCAAGAAGCACCGCATGGCGAGCCTCCAGATCGACGCTCTCCAGGGAGGAAGTTGAAATCTGGAGAAGCTCCAGCGGGGAAGTGGATGAGGAGGAAGCGGGATCCAGAGCCAGCCCAAGATGACGGGCGAGACCGGATTCCGCCCGGCCCAGCAGGAGAACACGGAGGAAGGAATGAACCGGCAAGACAAAGGGCAGTTCATCGTCCGGCGCATAGCGATCCTTTTTCTTTCGCCAGACCCCTCGCAGCTTCCCCGGCTCTTTCAAGCCCAGAGACAGGCTCCTTGTTTGCACGCGACCGGGCCCCGGGGAAAACTCCAGGCTCCCCGAATACTGCTCGTCGAGAAGAAGGTCCACGGGAAAGCTGTCCTCGCGCTTCGACTCCAGACTGAGAGACAGTTCAAAGGGCTTCCCGGCAAGTACGGGGCGACGGGGAAGCTGAAGATTCACGAAACCGGCATTCGGGGGAAGTTCATCGGCAAGGGGCAGAGCCATGATGCGAAGATCCCCGGGGTCGGGAAGCGGAACGGTGTCGGCTTCTGAAAGGGCGAAGTCACTGAGAAGGAAGATCTCCCGAAGCGGATGCGGGCGAAGTGACAGACTGCGAATGGCCTGTGACAGAGCCGGCCTCAGAAAACTCTTCCCCTCGCCGGGCTTCCAGTTTTCCAGAAACTCCCGCACGAGGGAAGGGCTTGCGAAACCGCCCAGAGGGTCGTCCACATTTTCCCCGAAACCCAGGAGGAGAACTTCATCGTTCTCGTCCAGCGGGCTCAGAATCTCTCTTGCCCTTCTCAGGGCGAGATCAAAGAGGCTCCCGTCTTCGTGAAGACTCTGCATACTTGCGCTTCGGTCCAGAATCAGGGCCAGACTGCGAGGTGTCTTTTCGGGGAAGACGCGAGCCAGGGGCCCCCGAAGCGTGGGTCGGGCCAGGGCCAGAGCCAGGAGCGCGATGATAAGCATCCGCAAGAGAAGAAGGAGCAGGCGGCGGAAGTTCAGTCGACGCATCTGCCGCAGGTTTTCTTCGTGCAGGAAACGGAGGCTCGGGAAGTCCAGCTTCCGGGCGCGACGGCGCTGGAAGAGATGAATCAGCAGCGGAAGCAGGACCCCGAGAAGCCCGAAGAGGAATATGCCGTTTAGAAAGCTCACGATATTTCATTGATAGCCGAGAGGATGAGATTGCACAAGCGGGGCTTGACTCTCAAAGCGTAAAAGTGGAGCCTCACAGAGGAGGTGCCCCATGTCCGAGAAACTCGATCTCCTGAAGCTTCACAAGCAGGATTACACCCAGAGCCGAAAGCCGGGAATTTTCCGCCCGTCCATCGGGCTCTACCTCAGCTATCAGGGAACAGGCTCGCCGGGGGGCGAAGTCTTCACGCAGGCCATTGGTGCACTGTATGCCATGGCCTTTACGATCAAGATGACGGAGAAGTTCGAGAAAGGGCGGGACTACAAGGTGTCCAAGATTGAGGGCATCTGGTGGGGCACGGAGAACCCCTGCGGAGACTACAGCCAGGAACCAAAAGACCAATGGAACTGGAAGCTGATGATCCGCGTGCCGGAGTTCATTGGCGAGGATCAAATGAAGGGCGCCCGAAAACAGCTCGAGGAGAAGGGCAAGGATCCTGCCTTTCGCGATGTCCTGCTGATCGAACTGGATGAAGGCGAGGTGGTGCAGATGCTCCACCTGGGTCCCTACGAAAAAGAGGGCGAAACGATCGTTCAGATGCTCGACTACGCCGAGTCAGAAGGCTACGAGATCGCCGGTTGCCACCACGACATCTACCTCTCCGATCCCCGTCGGGCAAAACCCGAGAGGCTGAAGACGATCGTTCGTTTTCCGGTGAGAATAATCAGCTCGTAAGAACGAGTTTGCGTTTCTGGACTTCGCGGCCGCTTTCCATCTTCAGGAAATAGACTCCAGAGGGAACCCTTCTTCCTGCATCATCGCGCCCTGTCCAGTCCAGGCGATGCTCTCCGGCGGAATACACCCGGTTTGTCAGTTCCCGCACCCTGCGTCCCCGGGCATCGTAGATCGCAACTCGCATCAGCGTGCTCTCCGAGAGCGCAAAGGGAATGCTGACCTTCGGGTTGAAGGGATTGGGAAAGGGTGCCTGGAGACTGAAGTCTGCTTTCCCCTTTTCGCTCTCTGTTCGGAGGTTTTCCGAGGAAAGTGGGCCACCATCGCCTTCAAGAAGAAGTAGGGTCTCTCCTGCTTCAAGAATCCAGCTTCCCCGGTCGTCACTCCAGGAATCCGCAAAACAGTCGGCCGGGCTGGGAACCAGATGCTCCCAGTTGTCCAGAGTGATGGGTTCCGAAGAAAGGGAAAGCAGCACCACTCCTTCTTCAAAGACCCTCTCCATTCGCGCCGTGTTTTCACGAACTACCTGGATCTCGTCCACCACGATTTTACAGGGGTCTTCGGAAGAGAGGTAGAAGTACCAGTCGTCATGAGCATCGAGTTCCCCTTTCGAGCGAGCCAGATAGAAACCCGTATCGCCTGTTTTCACCTTCTCGCAGGGAAGACTGACCTTTGCTGAATTGTCTCCATGACGACGAAAAGCGGCGTCGATTTTCACGCCCTGTTTTGGCGCGCGGATCACGCGATAGCGATAGGCGACGACCATGGCTTCCAGGCTTTCGACAGGGGACAGGTCCGTGGCGAAGAGTGCTTGCCAGCCCTTCTTCATCGCATTGATCTCGAGGCTTCCGCTTCCGACAAGAGGATCTTCCTCTTCTCCAAGCCATCGGCCTTCTGCCGGAAAGAACACTCCGTTCAATTCTTCACTGCTGTCAAAAGTTCTCTCTGCCAGGTGCTCTCCGTTCAGGCTGAGCCGTCCGCTTGCTTCCCCCAGAGAGATTTCGTGGAGATCGCTCCAAAGCAGTTCATCATGCCCGCTGGAGCCGTAATCGAAGCTCAAATGCTGCCCCGTAAACCTCTCCAAAGCCCAGGACGCGCGGCGGGTGACGGCATCTTCTTCTGTGGAAATGCAGTTGATGATGCTCTCCTGGCCACCGGAGTTGTCCCTCCATCCCTCCAGCTTCGACAGCGCTCCGAGAACTCCGCCAAAGGAAGTGTTCGGAAAGTTCTCGAACATCCTGCCATCTAGCTGACCGAAGAAACGGTTGTTTCCGTTGCCAATAATCGGAAGCTCGGGAGCCCGTTCCCGGATTCCCTTCAGAAGAGCGAGCCAGCCATCCCGGATCCACTCATCGCATTCCTCCCGGGTGTCCGACAGACCGTCGAGGTTCATGTCGAAGTCTCCATCGAAGCGACCGTGGATGTAGTAGGCACTTTCGAAACACTGGTCCAGAAAGAGGCCATCGTAGTGAGTCAGGCGGGGAAGAAGTTCGTTTTCGAAAAAGTCGAGCGCGTAGTCACGGTAGACCCGGCCCTCTACTTCGAGGCAATGCTCCGTAAGATTGTTGACGAATGTCTCGGGCCAGCTGCTGACCACGGCGTCCGTCGTGCTTCTCATGATCCACTCCTCCCGGATTCCGGAGGAGAAGAAGAGGCTCAGTTCGTTGAAGTTTCCCGTCTGCCCGCTGAAGAAATCAA
Organism: Candidatus Krumholzibacteriia bacterium; assembly: GCA_030748535.1. Classification (NCBI taxonomy): domain Bacteria; phylum Candidatus Krumholzibacteriota; class Candidatus Krumholzibacteriia; species Candidatus Krumholzibacteriia bacterium. The sequence continues at coordinate 57,939 of JASMLU010000007.1, read as the reverse complement.
AGATGAGAAAAATCCGGATCTCCGGATTGTGGCTGCGAATCTCTTCCAGAGAAGCGAGACGGTTCAGCGTGGAAGGAGAAAGAACCAGAAGGTCGTATCGGGAAAGCTCTTCTTCATGCCCGGCGATGTCGCGACCCAGAAAGACATTGGCCGAACGGGCCAGCAGCGGTTCTGGCATGGCAAGGAGCAGAGCGGTCGTGGCCAAAATCCATGCGATGCGAATGATCCGTTTCGAAAAGCCCTGTTTCCGATTGAGACTCATCAATGAGCGTCCTTCCCCAGTGGGTTGATCTGTTCACGAACTGCCTCTCCCTGCTTCTGAAAAAGCAATTCGTGAACCACTGGAAAAGCGGCTCATTCAGCAAAGACGGGTATTTCAGGACCTTCGACGGCGCGCGTCAAGGATGCGCCGAAGCGCAAGATCAAAGTCCAGGTCGGTCTCGATGGGAAGATAATCGATGCGATGGGAACGGCATTCCCTTTCGAGTTGACGACGCCACTCCGCCACACGATTGCGCATCGTTTCCCGCAGGAAGCGGGGATGGCTCCGGATCTCTTCTCCGGTCTCCAGATCCTTCAACTGGAGTTCGTTTTCAAGATCCAGATCAAGCTCCAGGGGGTCGAGAATGTGAAAGACCAGCACCTCGTGACCCCGATGGCGTAAGTGTTTCAATCCAGCCAGAACTTTCTCCGGCTCGTCCATCAGGTCGCTCAGAAGAACGATCAGTCCCCGGCGACGCACTCTCTCTGCGGCGCGATGCAGGATCTCTCCCAGATCCGTCTGTCCACCTGACTCATTGTTCTGAAGCGTGCGAAGAATCTCGTATAAATGAGAACGGGAAGAACGGGGCGGCAGGATTTCGCGGATTTTCTCGTCGAAGGTCATCAGGCCCACGGCATCCTGTTGCCGAACCAGTAGCCAGGCGAGCCCGGCGGCCAGAAGCGAAGCATAGCGATCCTTGCGAATCCGGTCCCGGCTCCCGGAGAACTCCATCGAGCGGCTGGAGTCGAGAAGCAGGGTAGCTCGCAGGTTCGTTTCCTCTTCGAAGAGCTTCACATAGTGACGATCCGTTCGGGCGTAGGCCTTCCAGTCCACGTCTCTGGCCGATTCTCCGGGATTGTGGGGACGGTATTCGGAAAACTCCGCGCTGAATCCGTGAAAGGGACTACGGTGAAGGCCGGCCATGAAACCCTCCACAATCATCCGCGCGATCAACTCCATATTGCGAAGCTCGCTTACGGTCTTCGGCTCAAGAAATCGGCGGACTTGGGAACTCATGGGCTTTCCTTTGATCAAGATTCCAGCATAAGGATAGGCTGTTACTTTACGTAACTTCCAGTGAAGTTATCTCAGGACTGTGGCTTTACGTGTTTTAAACACCTCAATGGTCCAACATTGAATACTCCAAGTGCAAGTGGTCCAACCAGAACACGAAGCTCGGACTGCCATTCCAAACCCCTATTCTGCCTTCAAATACCTCCGCTTATTTTGAACACAATTGAGGTGAGAATATCGCCCCTGTAATCCAGCCAGGAATTGATACTGACATTTACCATGCTACATATAATCGACCAATACGGATGTTTTATTTGATAACACAATCGCATCATAATTGCTTTCTTTACTTATGCTTATGTTCATTTTATCGCTTGACAAACATGTACGTCATGGCTATTATTTCTGTGAGTGGCGGGTGTGTAACATAATTTTAACCCGCGGGTCTGTGTTTCCGGAGAATACCACTGCCAAGAAGGAGGGCACATGATCGCAAGCAATGTCATTAGATCTGTCACAGGAGCAAACAGGAGGAGCCTGCTGGCACTTGCCCGTGCTTATGCGGGCGTCAACACGGCATTTGGCATCGTCCCAATGCGTCAAATGATTGTCCCGCAACACTCTACGGAGGTTATTTCGTCGGTTTTTGTGTCAATGTTCCTCTCAGAGTTGGGTGCAAACCACAAGGATCTTCATCGGTTTAACAAGAAACTGCATGGAGGAGAGACAGACAAGGATCAACATACGGAGATGGCTGCCCGTATCATCACAGAACTTCTCCCCTCTCTCCTTGCAAGAGGGGTAATCCGGCAAGAGGTCTTGGAAGAGTGGAACTACCCGATGGACAGAATTACGAGGGCCGCGAGTTTCCTGCGTACTGAACTTGAGAAAGAGGAGGATGAGCATGAGAACTCATGAAACAAGTCAACACCAGATGGAGCAGTATTCCAAGCCGGACGTTCGCCATGCACTTTCTATCCTGAGATCTGCATTGTGGGGACGCGTTCTGGAGCGATTTCAGACTCGCCCAAATACAGTGCGACAAGAACTGGTCGCTCCAGCTAAGTATAAGCTGGAGCGGTTGATCAACATCAAGGAGGGAGAGAGGGGACACGACTATAGACTGATATTTGGTCCATATCTAAAGGGAGCTCAGGAAATCATCCTTCGGGAGCCCTATCTTGAGAATGTCAATCAATGTCAAAACCTGCGTGACTTTCTTGAACTCGCATGGAGCCAATCCAGAAAGCTCAAGAGAGTAACATTGGTCACAAAGAATGAACTACGAGGGAAATACCCAGGTGTAAGGAGTTCCCTTATTCGACTGGCACAGGACCTAAACAAAAAAGGAGTTCGCCTGGAAACCAGGTACGACAACTACATACATGACCGCCTACTGAAGATCGACTCTCAATGGGAGATTGGGCTGAGCAGAGGTTTAGACATCTTCTATACTCACCATGGAAGAGGTCTCGGTAATTCCCAGCAGGCTCTTAGAGCCTGCCGGGAAACCCGAATCACCGTTCTGCAGTCCGTTAAAGCCTAGGCAGGATAGTCCGCCATGCGAGCCATCTCCAGCTTCCGGATCTCCTGAGCCAGTTCGTATCGGGAGATCTTCTCATTCAAGGTCGAGCGACTGATCGAGAGATCGCGCGCCGCCTGGGCCTTGTTTCCCCGCGAGCGGGAGACCGCATCCAGAATGGCGTGCCTCTCAGCATCCCGGACGACACTGGCCAGATCCTTCCTGCACTCCCCCAGAGGGCTGAAGTAGCGCTCCGGCACAAGATCCGGACTCAGGATTCCGGTCTCCGCCGCAAAGAGCGAAGCCCTCCGGATGAAACTCTCCAGTTCCCGAACATTGCCGGGCCAGGGATAGTTTCGAATCAGGTCCAGAACCTGCTCGTCCATCTCGATGTTGCGACCCAGATGATCGCTTTCCCGGTGCAGGAAGTAGCTCGCAAGAAGTTCAGCATCGCCACCCCGTTTGCGAAGGGGGGGAAGCTCCAGAAGAACGTGGTTCAGGCGATAGAGCAGGTCCTGTCGAAACTCGCCCTGCATGACTCTCGCCTCCAGATTCCGGTTCGTCGCCGAAATCACGCGCACATCCACCCGAAGCTCCCGATCGGAGCCCACGGGGCTGAAACTCCCGTCCTGAAGCACTCTCAGGAGCTTGGCCTGAAGCCGGGGTCCGAGGTCGCCGATCTCATCGAGGAAAATACTGCCCCGGTTTGCCTGGGAAAACTTCCCCTCGCGCTCGCCGTGAGCACCCGTGAAGGAACCTCTCACATGGCCGAAGAGCTCGCTCTCCATCAACTCACCGGGGATCGCCGCACAGTTGACAATGACAAAGGACTCCTCCCTGCGGTCGCTGAGAGAGTGAGCGGCCCTTGCAATCAACTCTTTTCCGGTTCCCGTTTCTCCGGTCACGAGAATCGCACTACGGGAAGGGGCCACCGTCACCAGGGTTTCCAAGACACGGGTCATGCTCGTGTCGGCCGTAATGATGTTGTGCTCCTGTCCCAGTTGGGCGATTCGGATTCCTTCAGGCGCCGTAAAGTCCCTGCGGGGAAGCCGATGCCCCAGAGTATCGAGCATTTCGCGCATCTCTGCCCGGCGAGACTCGATTCCCATTTCCTCATAGAGACCGAGAGCCGCAGCAGCATGCCGGAAAGACTCGTGGAGATCCTCTCCGTGATTCCTGCGCTGGTAGAAGCGAGCAAGATGACGCTGGCTCTTCGCCCTCTCCACCTTTTCCTCCCGCTTCAGGTAGAAGTCGATGGAGCGCAGGAAGAGACTTTCAGCCTCACTGCTCTCTCCACGCCTTTCCGCAAGAAGAGCCAGGGTCCGGAAGATCGCTCCGATCTCGTAGACCTCGTTGACCTTTTCGCAGACTTCCAGAGCAAGGCGAGCCATCTCGAAGGACTCCTGGTCTCTCTCCAGTTCGTAAAGAACCTGTGTCTTGCGACGATACAACTCACCAAGAAGGTCATTGGAGTCGGAGATCCCCAGTGCCAGTTCAATCCCCTCGTCGAGCGTCAAAAGCGCCCTGTGCCAATCCCGATCCAGGGCCAGAGCGTCCGCGCGAGCCTCCAGATTCACGATCCGGCTTCGGAGCGCGGTCTTATCGCTCATCCGCCCTTCAATCTCCTGAAGCAGAATCCCGGAGGTACTGCGATCTTCAAGAGCAATGAAGAGCTTAGTGAACTCGTTGAGATAGAGAACCCGACGCGCATCGGGAAGAGGCATCTCCTGAAGGAGGGCAACTTCCTTTCTGCACTCCTGCAGTTTTCCCATTTTCCGAAGAAGAACGGAACGATTGAAGCGGGCGCGCGCCTCCAGCTTCCGGTGATTCGTCTTCTGGAACAGTTCCGCCGCTCGTTCGAAGAAACGGGAAGCAAGGGCAAACTCGAGGAGGCCCTTGTTGAGAATCCCCTGATAAGTGAGGCCCAGAGCCCGGAGTGCTTCGTATTCATGACTTGCACCCTCAATGGGGAGAAGTGAAGAAACCCGCTCCAGGCAACGCTCTGCAAGTTCTGTCTCGCCCATCTTCCGATACAGGTTGCCCTGAAGAATCCGGAGTCGAATCTGCAATTCAGGGGGAAGGGAAGATGTCTCCAGCCCGGAGATGATTTCCAGAGCCTCCGCCTCCTTCGACTCAAGGCGAAGAGAAAGAACCCGGGTCAGTTCCCGCAGGGTTTCAGAGAGAGGGCTTCCCCCTCTAAAATCCTGAAGGGGTCTCCAGATAGACCTGAAGCCGGAAACATCCCCTTCGGAATAGTAATGCAGGAGTAGCCGGAAATGGGAGAGTTGCGCATCCTCCGCGGTCGGATCCATGACGGGCAGTTGATTCTCAAGCTCCACTACTTCCTGGTCCCTGAGAGAAACCCAGGAATAGGAAATGATCTTCAGATCATTGCTCTGCTTATGACTCTTCAGTATCGCTTGGGTCATTAGAACCACCACCCAAGACAGAAGTAGAGGTAGAAGCCCTTCAGCAGAGTTTGGAAACCGGTGTAGGCCATGAAGTCATCGTCGTCATCGCCGATGACCTGTGTGATTTCGCTGCTTATTTTGGGCGGATCTTCCGGCCCCCCCAGAGCTTCGACAGCAGGACTCATTGTAAACAGGAGAATCAATACAAGAATCAGGGAGAGGGGTTTGCAACGTTTCATGGAATCCTCCTTGCTTGAGTGCGACGAGAGTAACAGCTGGCGGAATGCCGGTCAAGGGAATTATTGATATTAACGCAAGAAAACCAAGTCCGACACACCCATGTTACTTTATCCACAATGGGGCCAGCAAGGGACAACCCTCTTGTATTGTAAGCCAGAGCACCATTTCTCAAGCTATTGCCAGACAATGGGTTTATAATTAACGGGTTGTTGATATTCGATCATTGCGACCGGACACACAATAATGTGTCCGGAAATCCGGACACTGCGACCGGGAATCCGTCAGGCGGAAACCGCCTCCAGGAGGCGGGATACCAGGTCGTCGGGGCGAATGCCCTCGGCCTCGGCATTGAAATTCGTCACCAGGCGGTGGCGAAGAACCGGGCGAGCCACGGTTCGGACGTCTTCGATTTCGGGAACCGGGCGACCCTCCAGGGCGGCCAGACTCTTGGCGCCCAGGACCAGGTACTGAGCGGCCCGGGGACCCGCACCCCAACTGACAAAGTCGCGTACGAAGTCCGGGGCATCCTCGCCGGGACGGCTGGCGCGGGCCAGACGAACCGCGTACTCCACCAGCTGTTCAGAAGCCGGAATCCGCCGCACCAGCGCCTGAAGCTCGACAATATCCTGACGACCCAGAACGGGGCTCAGTTCGGGGGACTCCCCCGCCGTGGTGCGCTCCACGATCGAGACTTCCTCCTGCTCGGAAGGATAGTCCACGAGTATGTTGAACATGAAGCGATCCAGCTGGGCTTCGGGAAGAGGGTAGGTTCCCTCCTGCTCGATGGGATTCTGTGTGGCCAGAACATAGAAGGGCTCTTCGAGCGTATGGGTTTCCCCGGCCGCCGTCACCTGATGCTCCTGCATGGCCTGAAGAAGCGCAGCCTGAGTTTTCGGGGGCGTACGGTTGATCTCGTCAGCGAGAATGACATTGGCGAAGACGGGGCCCTTCACAAAGCGGAAGACCCGCTTGCCCGTGGACTTGTCCTCTTCCAGAATCTCGGTACCCGTAATGTCTCCGGGCATCAGATCCGGCGTGAACTGCACTCGATTGAAACGAAGGTCCAGAGCCTGAGCCAGCGTGGAAACCAGAAGCGTCTTGGCGAGTCCCGGCACCCCCAGCAGAAGACTGTGGCCGCCGGCAAAGAGGGAGATCAGGATCTCCCGCACGACGGCATCCTGTCCAACGATGACCTTGGAAACCTGTTTCTTCAGTTGATCATGTGCCGAGTGCAATGACTCGAGTTTTTCGATATCCAGTTCGGGCCTCCCGCTTTTCTGCAGGATAGCGGCTGGCAAGCAGCGGGTCAATCCATCAGAAGGCGGCCTTCAGCGTGGAGAAAGACTCCCGCGCAAGACCGTTCGCCGGTACAGATGTGGCATTGCCCACCGTGTAGAAAATGTCTGCCCGCGTATCCTCGCTGCCATGAAGCAGAATCGTCACCGGAACATCGGCTCCCGGCGGCAGGGATCCGGTACTCAGGAGAAAAGAGAAGGACTCGTTTCCCGAACCCGAAAAGCTGGCCAGCGAAGTTCCATCGATCAGGATGTCCCCGCTAAAGGGAGCTTCCTGAGAAGGCATACAGAGCATGGAACTGACCGAAAACTGCAGATCGAATTCGCCAGCGAGTTCCGAACCTTGCGGCGGGTCAATGCCCCACGCGTGCGTATCTGCGCCCACATAATCTCCGTCAAGGAAACAGAAGTCGAAGCCGGTTGGATTGAAAGTGAAAATACCCCGAGTGACATAAAACTCCTGACCGTAGACATCGGTCGAAGTCGGATCCGAGACTTCCACCACATGGTCCGCTTCGGGCCAGCCCGCCGAGAAGGACATCAGGGTGAGTCTTCCCAGTTGCAGATAATGCGAGCCGGAAGCAAGTGGTGGATCGAATGTGAAGTAGTAGCGATTGCCGTCTTCCTGCACCTGAAAACCTCCCCAGTCCAGATTGCAGAGTCCGTTGCCCGGGTCTTCGGGAAGATTCTCCAGAGAGAATTCGAGGGAGGAGACCGGGTTGTCGTGGTCCGAAAGATGGGCAATGATCAGGATTTCATAGCTCAGAAAGGGAATGATCGGAGTCTGGCACTCCGTGGCCGCAGGGTCCAGAGACAGAGAGATCCAGTCATTGATGCAGTCTGTGGCAAGAAGCGATGAGGCTCCGAAAAAGGACAGGAGAAGAAAGGTCTTCATAGTCCGACTATAGCACAAAAAGCCTAGAGCCTGTCCTTTACCCAGTTCTCCAGGCCACCGCAGAGAACCAGTTCCTGGGCCGCGGCTCCCACGGGGCTCAGCGCATAGTCCTTGCCCTCCACACTGAGCGAGGCCTGACGGAAGTCCAGTCGCGCTTTCATGCCACTGCGACAGGTAAGTGCATCCGTACCGAATCGCTCCTTCAGATCACGGCTCAGCTCCGGGGCTTCCAGAACGAGAAAACCGTTGTTCAGGGCATTGCGCTTGTAGGTTTCACTGAATGAGCCGGCCAGCAGCAGGCGCAGACCCCGGTGTTTCAGTGCCGTGGCGGCCTGCTCGCGGCTGGAACCCGTGCCGAAGTTGAAACCTCCCACCAGAAAATCCCCTTCGCGAGCAAGATTCTGGAACTCGGGGTCGTAGTTCTCCATAGCCACACGAGCCTGCTCTTCCGCCGTGATGTCATCCTGGTAGGTGTACTTTCCGGGGTAGATGCCATCGGTGTTCAGATTGTCTTCGTGGCAGAAGAGAAGCTCGCCATCGAGAACTTCCGGAAAGCCATCGAGAATCTGCACCGACGCTGCTTCTGTCGGGGGCTTCTCGCTTTCACGGATGTCCGCATTCAAGGGAGCTTCTTCAAAGTTCCAGGCCTCGGGAAAAGTGATCTTCCCGGCGAGGGCACTCGCTGCCACCACGGCCGGCGAAGCCAGGTAGGCTTCGGAGTTTGCAGAACCCATGCGACCCCGGAAGTTGCGGTTCGTTGCACTGATTCCCACCTCACCGTCTTCCAGAAGCCCGACTCCCAGTCCGATGCAGGGTCCGCATCCGGGAGAAAGGGAAATCGCGCCGGCATCGAGCAAGGTCTGCCAGTCGCCCCGGGACTCGCTTTCCGCCTGCACCTCCTCGGAAGCGGCAGCCACATAGAACTCCACGCCTTCGGCCACCTTTCGACCTTTCATCACGGCCGCAGCTTCCGCCAGATCCTCCACACGCGAATTCACACAACTGACCAGGTAAGCTTTCTGAACAGCAAGTTCCCGTTCCGCCATTTGAAGGGCGGAGACCGAAGTCTTCAGGTTGTGAGGGCCGGAAACCTGCGGCACAACGCTCGAAAGATCCAGCCGCACTTCTTTTGCATACCAAGCATCCGCATCCGGCAGGAGAGACTCGGATTCCAGTGCGGCAATGCGCCCTTCGTTCATTCGGGGGTGACAGGAGCCGGAGTCCGAAGGCACTCCTGCGGGGCCGCGACGGGCAATCTCGGAGGACCTGTTTCTCAGCCACTCGATCGTAATGGCATCGACCGGGAAAACGCCCGCAAGCGCTCCCCACTCGGTAGTCATGTTTGCAATCGCAAGACGCGCGTCCACAGAGAGAGAGGCCAGGCCATCGCCCGCAAACTCGAGAGCATGGTTCAGCACCTGGTCTTCATTGAAGAAACCGGTCAGGGAGAGAATCACATCCTTGCCGGTAACGCCCGGGCGAAGCGCGCCTTCCAGAGTGACGCGAGCCACCGGGGGCACCTGCCACCAGGTGCGGCCTGTCGCCCAGATGGCCGCCGCATCGGTGCGCACGATCGGTGTTCCCAAACACGCCAGGCCGCCATACATATTGGAATGGGAATCGCTGGCCACGACCATCGTTCCCGGCCAGGCATAACCTTCCTCGCACATCACCTGATGCCCAATCCCTCGACCCGCAGGGTAGAAGTCCACGCCCATTTCGGCGGCAAAGGACTCGATGCCCGCGTACTTTTTCAGATTCTTCTCGCTTCGGTCCTGCACATTGTGATCGAGGGCATAGACCGGCTGCCCGGGACTGGCCACGGCCCTTGCGCCAATCGACCGGAACTTGGGAATCACGGCCCCGGTATTGTCGTGGGTCAGAATGTGCGCCGGGCGAATGGACAGGAAGTCTCCGCTTCGCACCCGATGACCTTCATCAAGGTCCACGGCAAAGCGTTCAGCGATTTTCTCGATCAGATTCTGGCTCATTGAAATCTCCGGCGTTCAGGGCTCGGGAAGTTCCTCCACGCAAATCTCTCCGTGGGTCTCAGCCATGCGATGGAAAGACCCGCAAGACCCATGACGGAGCCGAAGAAGATGATCGGCAGATTTTCAAGTCTTGTGGACATGGTTCTCCCTTCTTCCATGATGAGGATCTTCCCGTCGAATTCAAGCCCTCTCTTCTGCTTGCTAAACATCCCCCTTGCAGGCATATTATCATCTGGGAGCTTGGGATGAGTCTATACAAGACCAGCGAGTACGCCATCCGCATTCTGGTTTTCATGTCCATGCAAGATCAGGAAGTCTTTTCGGCCATGCATCTTCACAAGGGACTGAAGATGCCCTACAAGTACCCGGGAAAGCACTTGCGCAATGTGGCCAAGGCAGGGTTGCTCGAAGCGCTTCGGGGAAAAAGGGCGGCTATTGTTTTACGCGAGAGAGTTCACATTGTCTGATCCCGCAAAGAAGGTATTTGTAACCGGGGGCGCCGGCTTTCTGGGCATCAATCTTGTTCGCTGGTTGCTTGAGCGTGGCTACGAGGTTAGCAGCTATGACCTCGCCTCTTTTGATTACCCGGAGCGGGAGCAGATCCGGGAGTTCGTCGGCGACATCCGTGACCGCGATGCCCTGGCCACCGCACTGGAGGGACAGGATCTCGTGGTTCACACGGCCGCAGCTCTTCCGCTCTATCGCGCAGAAGACATCTTCTCCACGGATCTGGACGGTACGCGCAATGTTCTGGAGCTTTCCGAGGCCGCAGGCATCGAGCGCGTGCTGCACATTTCCTCCACGGCCGTCTATGGCATCCCGGATCACCATCCTCTCAATGAGGATGACCTGCGAGTGGGTGTCGGGCCTTACGGGGAAGCCAAGGTGCGTGCGGAGGATCTCTGTCTCGAAGCTCGTGAGCGCGGGCTCTGCGTGCCCGTGATTCGCCCCAAGAGCTTCATCGGGCCCGAAAGGCTGGGCGTCTTCGCGCTGCTCTATGACTGGGCAAAAGACGCAAAGGGATTTCCGATGATCGGCAATGGGCGCAATCGCTACCAACTGCTTGATGTGGAAGACCTCTGCGACGCCATCGGTCTTTGCCTGGAACTGCCTGCTGATACCGTCAACGACACCTTCAATATCGGTGCCCGCGAGTTCACGACCATGGGTGAAGACTGGCAGGCGGTTCTTGATGAAGCCGGCTTCGGCAAGAAGGTGCGCGGTTTCCCTGCTGCACCACTGATCTGGACTTTGCGAATTCTGGAAGCCCTGAAGCTTTCACCGCTTTACAAATGGGTCTACGAGACGGCGGCCAAGGACAGTTTCGTATCCATTGAAAAGGCAGAGCGTGTTCTGGGCTATGATCCGAAGTTTTCCAACAAGGACGCACTGGTTCGAAACTATCGCTGGTACCTGGAGAACCTGGATGCCTTCGAAACCTCCCGCGGCGTGAGTCACCGGGTTCCCTGGAGGCAGGGCATCCTGAAGCTCGCCAAGATCTTCTTCTAGAGTTCGTAACGCTCGTACTCATTCATGCAGGGCTGGCCGTCGGTCACCCAGAAGCGCCGCTCATCAAGATCCATGATGATAGAAATTTTCGAGATGATCCTCTGTGAGTCGGGAAGTTCCGTGTCCGGGTGGCGGCAGAGTGAGTTCGGATGATTGACTTCATGGTCACGCAGATGGCTTCTCAGTTTGACTGCCGAGACCGGCTTTGAGGCATGAAGAAGTTCCTCCAGCCGAGCGTGCCGTGTCTGGCTCAGGTGGCGGCGCGGGTCTGGAGGTTCCACAACGCCCGCGGCCACCGGATCCACGAAGTGGTTCGCGTGAACCAGCACTCCCCCCTCAGCTTCAAGAGTCCGGTGTCGGGTCGGGGCCAACTCGATGTCCATGGCGCGGGCGGGACTCTGGGCCAGAAGAAAGTTCGCCGTGCAGCTTCGGGGCGTGGCGCACAGTACGGACACCGCATCGTCGATCTTCCGCGTCCCAAGAATTTCATGACAGCGAAGATGGAAGGGCTTCTCCATCCGCGCCCAGTCATCCTCTGTGCTACCCATGCCGTTGATGGCAAGGCCGAGGCCCTCGTCATTCATTCCGATCTTTGCGCCGAAGATTCCCGCTTCGGTAAAGCCCAGAAAACGGGGACCACCGGGTTCGTCCGAGCGAATCAGTGCGCCCTTGCAGGCGGGAATCCAGTCCCAGTTCTGACCAAGAAGCAGGTGCCCGTTCTCCGTCGCTTCGGGAAGAAGGGCAAAAGCCGTACAACCGTCTTGTGAGGGAGGTCTCAATCGTCCTTCAATCTTCAGGCGGCTGATGGCATGATAAAGCAACTCATAGCGAAGGTTGAGCATGGCAATTTCGCTGAGCTTTCGTTTGGAAGCATCGGCAATGCCCTCCATGCCCTCCACATAGTCCGGAGCCTGCTCGCGAAGCGCCTCCAGTCCGTGACCGGCCCGGCGAAGTAACTCATCGCGGGGGATGCCTGCCTCTTTCTCGAATCGTTCAAAGTAGACTTCCAGGTTGTGGGCAATGTCTTCGCGAAGAGCCTCGCCATGCCCGCGCCCCTGCTCCCGCGTATTGCCGATCAGGTCGAGAAAGGGAAGACTCACGATTCCTCCCGAAAAACGATTTCATAGTGATGCCAGGAGGGCATGGGCTGGAAGCCCAGTCGTTCGTTGATACCCAGCATCCCGCGATTGTTTTCCTCGTTTTCGGTGCGCACCCAGGGATAGCCCTGTGCCTTGGCCCAGCGAAGAGCGCGGAGTTTGCAGGCCGTGGCGATGCCACGCTTGCGGTGGCTTCGAAGAACTCCCGTCAGGCCGGTGTTGATCCCGGCATTGCCCTTTCGCTTCCAGAGGTTGCTGATGCCGACAGGTGTGTCTCCGTCCAGAGCGATCACCCAGCCTTCGGGCGTGAGGTGAGGAGATTCGAAGAGATACTTGCAAAAGGTCTCAAAACTAAGAGGAGTCACGGGATCGCTGGTCGGAATGTCGGGAGAAATTTCGTTGTCTAGTTCCCAGAGCCTTTTTCTCGCTTCCTCGCACTCTGCTTCATACTCGGGCAGGTTCAGGAAACGGATCCCGGTAGCTTCGATTTTCTCGATTTCATCGGGGTAGGCATCCGGATCGTAAGTAGAGAGATCCAGACTGCTCTGTTGCTCAGTGAGCGTAGGCTTCAGCCCCCGCTTTTCCAGAAAACGGAGGCTCCCGGGCATGTCATCCTTGGTGTAGGTACTGAGCTTGATCGGGTCAAATTGCTCAAGCTCGCGAAGAAGGTGGTCGTAGCAGGCCGTTCCAATGCCGCGGTTCTGGAATGCAGGATCGACCAGAATGTAGATCCAGAACTTCTGCGGATGATACATCCAGGCTTCCTGATCGTATTGACAAAAGGCAAGAACGCGGCCCTCTTCCTCCCAAACCCATCGCTTGTGAAGAATCTTTTCCTCGCGAGTGTAGTCACCGTGGCGGAGACTCTCTTCACTATTCGGATGATCGGGAAACACACGGTTTCCAATTTCAAGACGCGCCGCGTAGTCACGGTCTTCAAAGGGCCGAAGCATGCTTCTCCTTATTGCGGGAGCGAGAGGATGGCACCGGCACGCAGGCTCAGGGATTCCACATGCCCGACTCGGGGATTGCCATCCATCAGGGCGTGAATATGGCTTCGGCTCCCATGGTGTGTCAAGATGCCGGCTCGGCCTTCAAAGTAGAAACCCATGAGGCGAAGGGTTTCGTCCTGAAGCCCGGAACGATACACCTCGGCATCGGCCTCTTGCACTGGGCAGAAGCCACCTATGACATGGAAGCCCAGGGTGGCGCACTGCCCTTCAATCAGAAAGGGAATGGGCTTCTCGGGGTTCAGTTTTGCTTTGCGGACTTCATGCGAAAGAAGAGCTTCCAGTTCATCCAGATTATGGGTTTCCGGCAAAGCTTGCGTGGACCATTCGGGGACCTCTGCGAGAGCCAGAAGCGCGGCCATTTCGCCTTCACCGTCGCTATCCTCGGCGGAACCGGAAGACAGGGAGCGGGACACCAGAACCTCTCCGTCCCAGACCAGGATTTCTCCCCCCAGGGCCTCAAGAGCACCGATGCCGTAAGCATGCTCCCGTCCGCAGACTTCATCCAGAGCGATGCGACCCTCGCTTTTTCCAAGGGCGAGGACTTCCTTCAGTTCGCCCCACTGCTCGAATTCGTAGGACTCGCGGGGAGAACAGGCAAGGAGGACAAGAATCAGGACACTCAATCTTTTCACGATGATTCCTCTGTGTTTTCCGGGATCTGTCTGTCGACCGCCGTCACTTCGATGAGGTCGCTTGCGCTGATTTCTCCGCTTCCCACACCCAGCTCCGTGAACTTGCGAGCACTTACCAGAACGCGGCGGTCGAAGGAGCCCATGGCCTTGTTGAAGTGACCGACACTGCTGTTGAGGCTCTTGCCCAAAGAAGCAAAGTGAAGGTTCAGTTTGTCAAGACGCTCGTAGAGGTCTTTTCCAAGTCTCCGGATTTCCTCGGCGTTCTCTGACAGGGTGTGCTGCTGCCAGCCATAGGCCACACTGCGAAGCAGGGCGATGAGCGTCGTGGGAGTTGCCATGATGATCTTCTTATCGACGCCCTCCTCAATGAGAGCCGGGTTCTGGTCGAGAGCGGCATAGAAGACCGCTTCACTGGGAAGAAACATGACGACGAACTCGGGAGTATGGTCGATCAGTTTCTGGTAGTTCTTTCTCGACAGCGATCGAATGTGATCCTTCACGCTCTTTGCGTGCTTGACGAGCAGTGCATGGCGTTCCGCATCGTCTTCGGTGTCATGGGACTGCAGCCAGGCTTCCATGGGAGTCTTTGCATCGACAACGACCTGCTGCCCGTTGGGCATCCGGATGATCATGTCCGGGCGACGGCTCTCGTCAATGTCAGAGACCGAGTCCTGCTCCACGAAATCACAGTACTCGATCATTCCCGCCATCTCGACGACACGGCGGAGTTGCAGTTCTCCCCATTGTCCCCGAACCGAGGACTTGCTCAGCGCATTGACCAGATGTTTCGTTTCCTGACGCAGGCGATCCTGATCGCGGCTGAACTCCTCGAGCTGCTTGGCAAGTCCGCCCTGATTTTCCTTGCGTTCCTTCTCGATGTCGCGGATCTGCTTGTCGACTTCCTTTAGTTGCTTCTCAATCGGCTCGACAAGGTTCTTCACGGCCTCTTCGCGCTGCTTCAGGTCGCCTTCTGCGCGGATCTTCTGCTTTTCGAGCTCCTGAAGAATCGCCTCGCGGTTGCTCTTGAGAGCATCCTCGCCGACCGACCTCATCGTGGACTTCAGGCGCTCCTCGTCCTGCTTGAGAAGGTCCAGCTCCTGTTTGGCGAGGGCGAAATCGCGCTCAAGCTTCGCGGACTTTGCCCGGGAAGTGAGCATCACCGTAAGGCCGCCGAGCACGAAGGCGGCAAGAAGAGCGA
Organism: Candidatus Krumholzibacteriia bacterium; assembly: GCA_030748535.1. Classification (NCBI taxonomy): domain Bacteria; phylum Candidatus Krumholzibacteriota; class Candidatus Krumholzibacteriia; species Candidatus Krumholzibacteriia bacterium. The sequence continues at coordinate 42,860 of JASMLU010000007.1, read as the reverse complement.
GAACGATGGGAAGGGTCATGGGTTCTCCTTGGTGCCAGTGGGCGGTGAGGCATCCCCGCTCATTCTGCTGCGGAAGAATCTCTCCGTGTTCTTGTCCAGAAATGTCACATAACAACCTTTGAGCCCTCGAGTGAGAAGTACTCGATAGGTGTTCTTCACCAAATCAACAAAACGATCTCCGCTTCTTTTCACTACGGTGTCATGAGAAACCGTCTTGTCCCCGATCCATACGCCCGCATCAGGATCATACTTCAGATCCTTCCCGAAAATGACTCCGACATAGTCGAACTCAAAACCCTGAGCCGTGTAGATACAGCCAACCTGATCGATTCCTCCTGATTCTCGCGCCCAGTGATGCGATTTGGGAATTCCGGTCGCCAATCGTGTCGCCTCAGGACGAGCGTTCCATGGGCGCAGGAAGTCGTCGATTTCAACATCGTCGATGAGTGTGCCATCGGGAAGGGGCTTCTTGGACCAGGGCCAGCAAAAACCAGCTACCATTCTTCCCGTATTGCCTTCAGCAGACTTTGAGCGAATGGCTTCTTCGACCCCTGCCGGCGACTCGAGTATTTTAAAATCGAATCTCTCGTCCCCCTCCCAAAGCACATTCGCAGTCTTTCTGATCTCCAGAGTGTTGTCGATCCAGTTCACAAATGCTTCAGAGCCCGAACAACGAAACTGGGCCTCAAGTTTGTAGTCGTGGACAGCCACGCCCAGCTTCCTTGCCATTTCGCGAATGTAATCCGAAGATCCGATCTCGCCAGGGCGCACAACCTGGACATCATCAATGAAAAACACACCCACCTTTGCCGTATTCAGAAGCTCTTCAATCTGGCTTCTTTCATCTCTATCCTCTTTTGGTGTAAAACGGCTCCAGCTGTGCTTCCGAATTCTATGGGACTCATCACAGACCAAGACATCGAGCGCGTTTCGATCGACATTCATATAGGAGTTGAAGTACTTGAACTGCCCGGATCCTCGAGACCCAATCACCTTCCGCAGGGTTTCTGTAAACGCTCTGGATCCAGTTGCATAGTGAACATTCACGCCTTCTCCAAGCATCTTGCCCATCAGGTTGATCGCAACAACCGACTTGCCTGTGCCGGGGCCACCTTGAATAACCACACAGTGCTTTCTGCTGTCCTTTACGGAACTCCTCACACAGGAGAGAACCTTGTCAAAAGCAACTAACTGTTCATCCAAGAGAACGTACTCAGCCTGGCCATCGATCATGCTCGAGACGTGATCCATTAGCTTCTTGCTTGGACGGAGCTTGCTGGACTCGACACGATGGAGGATTGGCATTCCGTCACCCGTCGACACCTTTTCCCTCAGGAACGAGGTTAGTTTGTCGTAGTCATCCTTGGTGAAAATCGGATTGTCTCTCAGGCAAGCCTGATACTTGGGGGAGAAAAGAACATCTTCTCCGCTCCAGGGGTAGTTGTGGAGATAGCAACAAGAGGAGAGGTCGAGAGGGCTTGAGCCTTCGTAAAATGCCGTATGCATATCCTGAAGGTACATTCGATACTGTCCCACTTGAGCTGAGGGATGTAGGACTTCGCGGTGTCCTCCTCCAACCCAAGTCACCACATGTTCTCCATCGGCCTCTTCACACTCTTCCCATTGTTTCAGTTCTACGATAACCGCGCCAGGCCTGGAATCATCGCTCTCGCCGGTAACCATGAAATCCAGCCGTTTTGAAGAAAGAGGAAGTTGATACTCGAGCATGACTCCGGTGTTCATCAACCCTCCATGGGTCAACACATCGGACATGGCTCGAAGCGAATGCCTCCATGAGTTCACTTCGCTCTTGCCGGGGGAATATCGAAAGTACCGAAAGAACTCCGACTCTAGTTTGTCCGCAATCTGGTTGCGTACTGTGTCGTGCACGAATTCAGTCGCTGTTCCCGAGAAGAGTTTCATCGTTGGGCTTCCTTCAACTCCATTAACACCTTTCGCCCTGTTTCCGTAATCCGATAACGCTGCAGTCGGCTTGTCGGCTTGTCGGGTATCGTATATTCAATGTAACCTTGGGTTATCAACTTGGTTAAGGTCCGCTTCATTGCCCCAGATTTGCTTGCTGCTCCAGTTTTTACGGCCAATTCCCCCGCTGAGCATGTTCCAATTCCCAGTATTTCAAGGACTTGCTCCGACTGGGCCCCCGACTGGGCCCCCACCTCAAGACGTACCTCGGGATTGGGGCTGAATGTCGTCGAAAAAAACCCTGTCTCTTCAAAGCTCGGTTCCAGACAGCCATGTTCGTGAGCCTCCTCTCGCATGCGCCGTATACCGGTACCCGCCTTTTCGATAAACCCGATGCGATGAAGCAAATCCGCAATGAGTGCATTTCGACGGACACTCTTTTGCCCCAAATCAATAACCGTCATCCCCTTGGGAAGTGTCCCGGGGCTAGAGACCTCCAGCCTATTTGAATAGATTTCCACAAAGACATTCCCCCCTCTATGAACCAGTCACGGTGCATTACAGCGTTGGTGATGGCCTCTCTTACTGCATTCATGGGGTATTCGGGAATGTTCTCGCGCTGAAGCCCTTCAATTCGCCAAGCTGTTCGGGTGTTGCGTTCGACAAAATGCAAAGCATCTTCAATGTCATCCACAACTCCTCCATCAAAGTCCTTCCGGTCAAGAACATGCACCTTGTCGTGGCCCTTCCCAAGCAAACAAGTGATGTATGCTTGCTTGAAGAAGCGACGAACATCCTTCGCGAAGAAAATAACTCCAGCGTTGCGAAACTGAAGCCCATCTCCAACACGCTCGGCAACATCGATATTAACCAGAATGTCCTCCGTCTTCACCGAGCTACTGATATTGCTCAGTTTTAGCCATCTATTGAACTTGTCATGATCAAAGTCATCTGGGTAGGTAAACCCAGCACAGAGGGCCAAGTCGAATTGAATGGCCTGCTCTTGTTGGAAAAATGTGCGGATTTCCTCGCGAGACAGTTTCTGTGTCACAGCTCCCTGTCGCCAAAAGAACCCATCGCGACACTGAACTGGTTTTATCTCGCTCTCTTGTACAGAGACGACAGTGACTTCGCCCACTCGCTCGACGTGAATACGAACCGGGGGGTCACAGTTGCGCGCAACATCCTGGATTCGTCCACGCAAGTTATTCGTGTCTGCGACACCAAGAACAGTCCCATTGTCTGATACTCCGAGTAGTATCCTGCCTCCACTGCTGTTTGCAAAGGCCACCAGTTCACGAGCAAAAGAGGAAGAAAGCGATTCCTTGAATTCAAGCTGTGCGCCTTCGCCTTCCTGAAGGAGTATTTCAAGTTCGTGAGATTCCATTCTCCCCCTAATCCCCGTACCTTTCCCTCAAGGGCGGCGCAAGGCGCAGCATCAGCAACATGCGCTCGAAAATGTCGAGCCACTCGTCGCGCTCGGTGTCCAGTTCGTCGGCACTGGGGGGAAGGATGCCCGCATCACAGGCTTCGCCAAGTTCTCGATCGACCTTGCTGCGGTATCCCATGAGCAGACGGTCGCCGAAACGCCCGATCTCGTAAAAATCCTCCGAGAGAAAGACGACCACGGGAATGCGGTTTGCCCCAAGAATGCGAAGTTCCTCGCGCAGCTCTTCGCTGGATTCGCGATCCACGAGCATCATCTCGCAGTCGGGGCCAATGGTCTCGGCAATCTGGTGCAGGATCGGCATCTGCCTTGCGCAATCACCACACCAGGCGCTCGCCATGACCAGCACATTCAGAATCCTCCGATGACCCGACAGGCGCTGGCTGTCCAGGGGGTCAATCGCCGGAAGTGCGGCGGCCATTTCCTTCCACTTGGCCTCATGGGGGCCGGCCTTTTCGAGATACTCCTCATAGCTAAGCCCGGCCTCGAATTGCTCCCGCCAGAAATCGGCACGCTTGTCCTGGTATTTGCTGCTCATGCTTGGTGTGTCCTTTCGTGAAGGATCACACTAGCAGACACACCGTGGACGGGAAAGGGGCTTCATAAGGTTTTGGAAGAATTGGCTTTTTTTCTTTCTCCCTGGCTCCGCATTCCCTAGACTCTCTGTCGAAGGGAGACCACTAATGTTAGAACTTTTCCGCTCTTTTCCTCTGCTCCGCGACCTGTCGGATCCGGCCTTTCTTGGGGTCGGTCTTCTCATCGTCCTGCTCTTCGCCTTTCTTGCGGATTTCATTGCGAAGCACATCCTGCTCGGACTGCTTCGACGCCTGATCAAGCGCAGCAAGACCACCTGGGACGACGCCCTGCTCGAGCACCGCGTCTTTCATCGCATTGCCCACCTGGCACCGGTCATCGTGGTGCAATATCTCGCGCCGGGCCTGGTCTCGGACTATGCGACCATCTCCCTGCTTCTTGACAAGATCCTGGTTCTCGCAACGGCCTTCATCGGTCTGTCGTCCATCTACTCCTTTCTCGACGCCGCGCTCGATGTCTACCGCAACTTCGAGATCTCGAAGAACCGCCCCATCAAGGGCTATCTACAGGTGCTGAAGATCGTCCTGGGCGTGGCCATTGGCATCTTTGCCATTTCCACCCTCATGAACCGCTCGCCCCTGGTCCTGCTCAGCGGCCTGGGAGCAATGACAGCCGTCCTGATGCTGGTCTTCAAGGACACGATTCTCGGCTTCGTGGCCAGCGTTCAACTGACAGCCAATGACATGATTCGCATGGGCGACTGGATTTCCATGCCGAAGTACGGCGCCGATGGCGATGTCATCGACCTCAGCCTGACCACCGTGAAGGTCCAGAACTGGGACAAGACCATCACGACAATTCCCACCTGGGCCTTGATCTCCGAGAGCTTCAAGAACTGGCGAGGCATGAGCGAGTCCGGCGGGCGCCGTATCAAGCGCTCCATCTCTATCGACATGAACAGCGTCGAGTTCCTGAGCGCAGAAGAGATCGAGAAGTTCCGCTGCTTTCAGTTCATCACCGACTATGTAAACGCAAAGGAAAAGGAACTTGCCGAGTGGAACGCCTCTCAGAGCGTTGACAACTCCCGGATGGTCAACGGTCGTCGCATGACGAACATCGGGACCTTCCGCGCCTATGTCGAAGAGTACCTCCGCCGTCACCCCCTGCTGCACAAGGGCCTGACGCTCATGGTGCGCCAACTGGAACCCGGCGAGCATGGCATTCCCATTCAGATCTACTGCTTCAGCAATGACCAGGAATGGGTGAACTACGAGAAGATTCAGGCCGACCTCTTTGACCACATCATGGCCGTCATCCCCGAGTTTGGGCTTCGCGTTTACCAGAACCCGACGGGCAAGGATCTCTCGGCACTCGTTCGAGACTAGTATGCGCGTCCTGCATCTGCTTTCCCAGAAACCCGGAAATACGGGAAGCGGCATGATCCTTCATGCCCTGGTCGAAGAGGCCCGTCGTTGCGGACATGTACAAAGAACGGTCTTCGGCTGGCCCGAAGGCGATCCCCTCTGCAAGGTCGGTGGCATGAGTGAAGGTCTCTCCCCGGTTTCCTTTGAAACCTCACCGCTGGATTTCCCGATCCCCGGCATGAGTGATGTCATGCCCTATTCGAGCTCGGTCTGGTCCCGCCTGGACGAGCAGCAGCTGGAACGCTACCGCAAGGTCTTCCACGAGCACATCGCCCGACAGGTCGAGGACTTTCAACCCGACATCATTCACTCGCACCATCTCTGGCTCATGAGTTCCCTTCTCAGGGCCCTCGCCCCGGATACTCCCATCATTCTTCACTGCCACGCTACAGGCCTTCGGCAAAGAGAGCTTTGTCCCTCTCTCGCAGAAGAGGTCGCCCTTGGCTGTCGTCTTGCCGATCATATTCTGGTGCCGCTCGAAGACCACATGGCACGGGTCAGCAGGGATCTGGATTTCCCGATGGAGAAGATCTCTCTTCTCCGGCCCGGCCTGCGAGAAGACCTGTTTCACTTAAACAAGCGCAGGGCAAAGCACGGACGGCTTCTCTATGCCGGGAAACTCAGTAAGTCAAAGGGATTGCCTCAACTTCTCGATGCCATGAGGCAGCTTCCCGATGCCCACTTGGTCGTGGCAGGAAGCGGTAGCGGAGAGGAAGCAGCGGAATTGAAAGTTCGCATGGAGCAGATGCCCCAGGTTCACTGGCGCGGCCCCCTGACTCAAGGGGAACTTGCCGATGAAATGCGGGAGGCCGAAGTCTTCGTTCTTCCATCCTTCTATGAAGGTCTGCCTTTGGTGCTGTTGGAAGCGGCGGCCTGCGGTTGCAGAATCGTGTCCACGGCTCTGGAGGGCGTTCGCAAGACCCTGGCTCCGGTGCTGGGAAGCAAGCTGGAGTTGGTCGAGCCTCCTGCGATGTGCGGTATCGACACGCCGGAAACGGATGCGCTGCCGGCTTTCACAAGGCGTCTTGAGGATTCCATCCGTAGTTCACTCGGGGCTGAGTCTACAGACCCGCCAGACCTGTCCTCCTGGTCCTGGCCTTCGGTGTTTGCCCGTGTTGAAAGAACCTGGGAACTGGAAAGAAAGAAGAACCGCTTTCCTTGACCGCTATTTCAGCAGCGTCATCTTTGCTACGGAGATTTGTTTCGCAGCCTGGATCCGAACGAAATACACTCCGCTTGGCATCGAGTGACCCCCGTCATCCAGACCGTTCCAGGCAATGATGTGCCTCCCTGCTTCCATCCTTCCACACTCGAGATGGCGAAGCGCCCGACCCTCTGCGGAAAACACCTGAAGGGTGACCTCGCTGCTCCTTGAAATCTCGAAATGGATCTCGGTGCGAGGATTGAAAGGATTGGGAAAGTTGCCCAGAATCCGCAAGGGCGCAGCGGCGAACACAGTTTCTTCCACGCCCACCCCTCCAATGTTCGCGGTGCCGGGAGAGGGTTCCGTGAAAAACTGCCATACGGGATCCCCATCCGAGAATCGCCCTTCACTGATGTCCTGACTCTGTGGTCCAAAGTCATAGTAATCAAGCCCCAGAAGAGAGTCCGGGGATGAGAGCATGATCACTTCCGTGCCGTTGGAGGAGAAACCGAAGCCCAGGGCATCCTCATAGACCACCAGAAACTCCCCCGGATCCAAAGTCGATCCCGGAGGGAAACTCCACTTGGAGAGAATGCCCAGTTCGTCCGAAAGAAGAAAACCGGAGAGGTCCAGCATTTCGTTTCCACGATTGAACAGTTCCACCCAGTCATCCTGCCCGCCAAAGGCACTGCTGGTGTGGAACTCATTGATGCAGACTGCGGAGAAAGGCTCGACACCCTCATTGCCCGCTCCCGGGCTGGCCAGGGCCAGGTACTCAGGAGCTGTCGCCACAGGAGAGTTGAAGCCCATCGACACATCGGAAGCCATGAGGCCATAGCTCCATCCGTGAATCATCGTGTTGCCATGATCCACCGTGTCAAAGATGCCGACCGACTCTCCACTGGCAGAAAACTTGAAGTTGCAGTGGTAAGGCCCCTGGCCCGGCTCATTGTCCGCCCAGAAAAGAAGATCGTCTCCCGGATTCAGGATGACCGGCGGAAGGGGCGACTTTCTTTCATTTTCCAAATCATCGCTCACAAACATACCGCTCAGGTTGACGGCCTGATCGCCGGGGTTGTGGATTTCAAACCAGTCGTCGTAGCCACCATATTCGTCAGCCTGGGTCGAAGTGTTGCTTGCCATCAGTTCCGTGATCCTCAGAACGGGGGCAAGGTGGCCCACGGTATAGGCGTGATACTCGGCCGGGGCCCCGTTCGGCCAAAGGTCGCTCTGGCCAATATCATCGAACGCTTCTGCATAGTAGCGCACCAGAGTTCCCGAAACTTGGGCGGGAATCACCGCTCCAAAAATAGAATCGTTTGCCGCCCCGTCTCCGTGGATGCCATCGTCAAACATGTCCATAGCCAGAAACCCGGAACCTGTGTCGACGAAAAGCTGAACCGATGCCAGACCCTCTGCATCGTGGGCCAGCACACTGACGGTCACGGCATCGCTGCTTCCGGGAAGGGGGACATCCCGACTCCCGTCCTTGCAAATCGGAAACGCATTCTCCGCAAAAGCGCTATTCAGTTCTCCGGGGGTTCCCCCATCCACGACACTGGGATCCCAACTCGTGGGGAGACTGTTGTCGAGAAGAGGATTGATGAGTTCAAGGGAAGGCCCATCGCCGTCCGGAGATCCGGGCCAGTCTCCCCCGTCATCGTAGGCCACGAAGTCACGCAAATCATCAACGGCATTGAACAGGTTTACCTCATCACCCGCATTGCCCAGACTGAAGCCGGTACCGGAGGGGTTGAAGGCATTGGGGTTCAGGTTATCCACTTCCGGATACACCAAGGCAAAGAGTGAGAGGTCGGCACAAACCACCAGATATTGCCCTGCTTCCAGAGTCCATTCCAGGAAACAGGGGGGGTGGGTCGGGTCGCTGTCCAGAAGATACCACCCGTCCAGGTTCACAGCGCTCTGGCCATCATTGTATAGCTCGACGAACTCCACATCCGTTCCGGGACTATTGTACATGATCTCGTTGATCACGATTTCTGCACTCAGTGGAAGCGAAAGAAGCAGAATCACGGTGGCCAGTATGTGGTTCTTCAGGAGATGCATGATTCCTCCGGATGCCGGGTCTGTGCATGGAATGTCGCCCCTGAAGCCTGGAGGCACAGGGGCGAATCTCAAGACAAGTATAGCACAATCCACACCCGCGAATCCTAGCCTGCTGTCTCCTTCCCCATCCAGCGGTCATGAAAGAGACCATGGCGAAGGCTGCGATCGCTTACGGTCAGGGAATCGACTTTCATCTTGTCCATGACGGTTCGCACGATCGAAACTCCTGCAAGAATCACCGGAGCTCTTCCGGGCATCAGGCCGGGAACCATTTTTCGTTCCTCGATCTTCAGGGAGCGAAAGAGGGAAAGTTGTCTTTCCACTTCCTCGTAAGGGAGAGTGGTTCCTTGAACGATCTCCGGTTCGTAACTTTCCATCTCGTGCATCACCGAAGCCAGGCTGCTCAAGGTGCCCCCCACTCCGATCAGGGTTTCTGCGAAACTCTCCAATTCGCTGAATTCATCGGAGAGGGAAGACAGCATCCTCAGGAGTTCCGTTTCCGTAACAGGATCCGACTTGCAGTATTTTTCTGTAAACCTCAGGGAGCCAACATTCAGGCTGAACTTCCGGGTGACATTCCCACCTTCTCCATAAATGAACTCCGTGCTTCCCCCTCCGGTGTCGAAGATCGCCACCTGCCCGCTCTGCTTCCCCAATCCGGAAACTACCGCATGGTAAGACAAGCGTGCCTCCTCTTCCCCTGAAATCACCTCTACTTTCAGGCCACACTCGCCCTCCACCAGAGAAAGGAAGTCCTGACTGTTGGAAGCAGAGCGAAGCGCCATCGTTCCCACAAGAGCAATCTCCCCGGCACCCAGATTCCTTGCCTCTTCGACAAAACCGAGTACCGCGGTCGCAGCTCTGTCCATGGGTTTCCGACCAAGTCGACCGCTTTCCTGAAGGCCCTCCCCCAGACCGCAAACTTTCACACTGTCACGGAGAACCTTCCAGCCTCCGGCCAGGCTTGCCACATGGAGCTTGACGGAGTTGGAACCAATATCGATCACGGCTTTCACAGACATCAATGGCCCCTTCTGCCTTGCCCTGACACCCGGCTACTATTCTTTGCCACTGTGGGTCAGGATTGCACGGGCAATGTTGGCCGTATAGCTGTTGATTCTTCTCAGGAAGTCCATGAGATCCAGATGGATTTCACTACTTTGGACGGACTCCTCAACGGCTTTTGATATGCGCTCGAAGTGCGCCTGCCGATAGTCCCCTTCGAGGGCGACATACCTTTCCTGCTTCTGCTCCATTTTGCGAGCCATCTTCAGGCTGGACTCGGTAAATGTTTCCAGGCTCCTTGCGACCTGCTTGAGCATTTTCAGGTGATAGGCTCTTACTTCCTCACCCCCGGATTTTGAGAACTCAATTCCTCCGGTCGCCATTTTCCTGGCAAGAGGGCGAAGCTCCTTGTCGATGATGTCTGCGACATGCTCGTACTGCTTCGTTACATGCATCATGAGGTAGACCTCTTCGGCCTGATGCTCGCTGATCTTCTGCTTTCCAATGTCGATCAGATACTCACTGATCGCCGCATCCAGATCGTCGATTTCCTCTTCGAACTCATGAAGCCGATCGCAGACCCCAAGGTCATTGGTGAAGAACGGTTCGATCGAAAGCTCTGCCATGGTCTTTACCTTTTCCCCCATGCGCAGGATCTCTACCTTCGCCAGGTTCAGGGCCAGGGCGGGTTTGTCGAGCATTGAACGATCCAGATGTCGAGCACGATAGCGGTGAGTGGGAATCTCCTTTTTCTCCGGCATGAGTCGGAAGATCACCTTTGCAAAGACGGTCGTGAAGGGCAGAAAGATCAGGGCAAGACCGACATTGAAAACCGTGTGAGCGTTGGCAATCTGGCGGGGAATGTACCGTGCCATAGCTTCCGCATCGCCAAGGGCGACATGACCGCCGGGCGAGAGCTTCTCCACGAAGGCGGCCAGAGCCGTGATAAACGGGAACATCAAGGCTACTCCCGAAACCTTGAAGAGGGTGTGCGCAATCGCAACTCGCTTTGCCTCGCGCCCGGTGTTCAGGCTTGCAAGAGCTGCGGTAACACAGGTTCCGATATTGGCGCCAAAGATCAGGGGAATGCCCGCAGTCAGGCTGAGAAAGCCCTGTTGCGCCAGCACGATGATGATCCCCGTAAACGCAGAACTACTCTGGATCAGGGCCGTAAATGCCGTTCCAACCAGGATTCCAAGAACGGGATTCTCAAGATTCGCCAGGAGGTCCAGGAACGGTTGGTAGCTTCTCAGGGGAGCCATGGATTTGCTCATGACACTCATCCCGAAAAAGAGCATTCCAAAGCCGAGAGCCACCGCGCCTATGTTCCTCAGTTTTTCCTTCTTCGAAAGCACCCTCAGCCCGAAGCCAATGCCGATCATCAAAAGCGCATAATCCGTAAGCCTGAAGGCAACCAGTTGGGCGGTGATCGTTGTGCCAATATCTGCGCCTAGAATCACCCCGAGAGTCTGGGCAAAGGTCATCAGCTGGGCCTGCACAAAGCTGACCAGCATGACCGTTGTTGCACTACTGCTCTGGATCAACATGGTGACGAAGGCTCCAACACCCAGACCGACGAAACGGTTCTTCGTCAAGGCACCCAGAATCGAGCGCATCCGGCTTCCCGCGCTCCTCTGCATGGACTTGCTCATCATCTCCATGCCGAAGAGGAAGAGCCCCAGACCGCCGAGAAGCCCGAAGATCATGAAAAGGACCCAACTCTTCTTTCGAACAGGAATGTGGTAGGTGATCCTTGCGCTATCGCCGGGCTGTCCTTCTATCAGTGCCTGAATCAGGCTCTTGCCGGGGCTTGTACCCGCACAAAAATCCAGATGCGCAACCCCGGACCTGGCGCTGTGGACAACTCCCAGCAAACGCTCTTCGGGTGACATCTCGTAGAATGTGACAGGGATTCCCTCGATGGCTTTCCCACTATCATCTCTTACGAGCGCCTTCAGGGAAAGGGTTTCTCCCACGAAAACGGTGCTTCGGTCCCCGGAAATCCGTTGCTCGTTATCATTCGTGGGGTGGGACAGATGAAGCCCGGTGGCTTGCGCCGCAAGCAAGGGCAAGGCCCATGCGACGACGAGAATCATGGCTAGTAGTAGGGATCTCCGCAAAACTGTACCTTTCAAGGAGCCTTCTGTGCTCTGTAGATTCCAAATCCGGGAGAAGTTAGTTCTTCAACTCCACCCGGTCCCTATACTCATCGAGAGCTTCCGGGTTGAGCAGTGCTTCGATGTTCTGCGCCGGGCGACCATGAACAGCATTGCGCACTGCGATCTCACTGATCTTCCCGCTTCGGGTTCTCGGGATGTCAGAGACCTGTGCGATGACACGCGGCACATGGCGAGGCGTGGCATTGTCCCGAAGCTGTTTGCGGATCTTCTCCCTAAGATCCTCGTCGAGGGTCGCCCCTTCGCGAAGTTTCACAAAGAGAACCACACGCTGGTCGCCGTCGGCATCCTGGCCCACAACGATCGACTCCTCAATTATATCAAGTTTCTCCACCTGTCGATAGATTTCCGCAGTGCCGATTCGAACTCCCCCTGGATTCAGGGTCGCATCACTGCGCCCGTGAATCACCATGCCATTGGATTCCGTAAGCGTGGCCCAGTCGCCATGACACCAGATATCGTCGAAACGCTCGAAATAGGCGGCCCGGTAGCGGGAACCGTCGGGATCGTTCCAGAAACTCACCGGCATGGAAGGAGCGGGAGCCGTGCAAACCAGTTCTCCGGCTTCTCCCCGAATGGTCGCACCGCTCGCATCCAGAACATCCACCTTCATGCCCAGGCCCCGGCACTGCAGTTCACCACGATGCACGGGAAGAACCGGGCAACCCAGGGCAAAGCAGGACACGATGTCCGTGCCCCCGGAAATGGAAGCCAACTGCAGATCTTCCTTGATGGATCCATAGACATAGTCGAAGCCTTCGGGCGATAGAGGAGAACCCGTAGACAGAATTGCGCGCAAGTCGCCGAGTTTGTGGGTTCTGGCAGGCGCGACTCCTGCCTTCTGACAGGCATCCAGATACTTTGCGCTGGTTCCGAAGAAGTGCAGTCGCTCGTCGCTGGCAAAATCCCAAAGCGCCTCGGGCCCGGGATAAAAGGGATTGCCATCGAACAATACCACCGTGGCACCGCTGGCCAAGCCTGTCACTAGCCAGTTCCACATCATCCAGCCCGTGGTCGTAAAGTAAAACAGACGATCGCCGGGGCCGACATCCGTGTGCAGTTGGTGTTCCTTCAGGTGTTGGAGAAGAGTCCCGCCCGCACCATGGGTCATGCATTTCGGTTTCCCGGTGGTGCCAGAACTGAAAAGAATGTAGAGCGGGTGCTCAAAGGGAAAGCGCGGAAAGTCCGGCTCCCCGACTCCCTCGCCCCGTGCTCTAAACTGCTCGTAAGATTCGGTGTTTGCGAAAGCTGAGAAGTCCGGTTCCTGTTCCACATAGGAAACCACCAGGGTCTTTTCCACCGTGGGCAAGCCCTCGAGAATCCCCGCCAGTTTCTCCTTCGTGGAATAGACACGGTCCTTGAAGAGATAGGCATCGGCCACGATCAGGAACTTCGGCTCCACCTGGCCGAAACGATCCACCACGCCATCCACTCCGAAGTCCGGAGATGCGGAACTCCAGATTCCGCCCAGACTGGAAACTGCGAGCATGGCCGTGATCGCTTCCGGGATGTTGGGAATGAAGGCAGCAACACGATCGCCGGCCTGAAGCCCCGCCTCGCGAAAAGAGAATTGCAGGGCGGCCACTTCGCTTCGAAGCTCACGAAAGGAAATCTCACGGCGAAAACCGTCTTCCCTCCTGAAGATCACAGCGGGATCATCGTCGTTTCGCTGAAGAAGATTCTCGGCAAAATTGAGTCGGGCCTCGGGAAACCACTTTGCTCCGGGCATGCGGTCGCCATCTTCCAGCACCCGGTCGCCCGGCTCCCCGACCACTCCGCAAAAGTCCCAGCACTCTCTCCAGAAATCCTCCGGGGAATCCACTGACCACTGCCAGAGCGAGTCATAGTCGCTGTGGGCAGTCTTTTGCATGAAGTCGTGAAGCCTGCTTGTCTTCTTCGGGTCTGGTTTCCAGAGGATCACGCTGTCTCCCTCAGTCCACGGGTTCCAGTTTCAGGGTCCGAGTATCGGCCAGAGGACTGCGATCGGGCAAGCCCGGAGCAAGCATTTTCATCACGCTTTCGGCGGTCGCGCGGTAGGTGGTGAGCTTTCCTCCATAGATGCTGAGAAGATTGACGGGAGCCAGGGTTTTAAGAATGGCATCGCGGCTTCTGGCAAAGGGGCGTTTCGCATCATGGGGCAAGACCCGAAGCCCCGCAAAAGAGGCAACCACATCCTTTCTCGAACAGGTTTTGGAAGGGAAGAAACGGGCATGGCTTTCCAGAAGGTAGTCAAGTTCTGCGTCCAGGGGGAAGGTCGCCGCAGGGTCGGTGTTCCATGGCGTTTCCGTTGTGCCAAGAAGAATGTTCCCCCGCCAGGGAATGGTGAAGATTGCTCGACCGTCTTCCGCTTCGACATAGTAAGAACCTTTTTCCAACTGTCCGGGCAAGACCAGATGGCTTCCCTGCACGAGTTCCACCTTCAGGACCTCGTGCGCGGGCTTGATCTTCTCCAGCACACGGTTTACCCAGGGACCCGCCGCATTGACCAGTGCCTTGCAGCGCAACTCGCGGGGCTGATCGCCTTCCCGTATCGACAGGATCCACTGTCCATGATGGCAGCGAGCCTTCTCCAAAGGAGTAGACAGGAGAAGTTCTGCGCCCATGGATTGCGCAGAGGCCATGATCGCGCGCGTGAGGGCTGCGTCATCGGTCTGTGCGTCCCGGTAGCGGAAGACGGCCTTCAGCTTCTTCTCGTTCAAGCCATCCAGGTTCCGCCACTCTCTTCGTGGCAGTTTCTCAAAACGGTTCTCCTCCAACATTCCCCCAAGCGCAGCATAGAGCGAAAGCCCCGCGCGGATCTTCAGGGGGCCTCGATTCATGGGCTGGTAAACGGGAATGTGAAAAGGCATGAGTCGAACAAGGTTGGGAGCAAGTTTCAGAAGAAGCGCCCGTTCGCGGAGGCTCTCGCGCACCAGGGAAAACTGTCGGGTTTCCAGATAACGCAGCCCCCCGTGAATCAGTTTGCTCGAACGGCTGGAACTGCCCTGAGCGAGACTCGGATACTGTTCCAGAACCAGTGTCTGGTAGCCGGAAGCTGCGGCGGCCTGCGCCACGCCGGCACCCTGAATGCCGCCGCCAATGATGACCAGATCGTATTCACTCGCCATGCGCGCTTCCTTCCAGAAGTTCGCCAATGCAGTTGCTCTCTACATAATGAAAGCCCCGGGCCATCCATCCCTGCAGTTCTTCTCGCTTGTCCACGCAATAGACCGCCCATTTCCATGGCCCCGGCCAGGGCTGAAAATCTGCGTCCAGTTTTGCGCGGTCAATGAAGAGCTCATCCGGGGCAAGCGACTCGGCGAGCGTGCGGCACTGCAGGTTTTCCAGCACCCAGCCGATTTGATCGAAGCCCCGGGAGCGCGCGAGAGCGAGCAGATCGTGGTCGAAGGTAATCAGGCTGAAGCGACCCCGGATTGGCTGGAGATCCACGGCCAGTCGCTCGAGAACCTCTTCCCGGGTGAAATGATCGAGAACCTCCCGCTTGAGTTCCACAAAGGAAAAGACATCGGGATTGCCGGCGAGCCAGCGAGCGGTGTCGTCGAGCCGGGGGATTCTTTCTGAAGCAAAGCGTTCACCGAAACGAAGCGGCTCCCCGGCACTCAACTTGGCAAGTTCCTCCCAGGCCTGCTCTGCGATCGCAGCGCTTCCATTGCTGCACCTCTGCAGATCGGCATCGTGAAACAGGACCGGCACGCCATCGGCGCTGAATTGAATGTCGAACTCCAGAAAGCGGGCCCCCGCCGAGACGGCAGCCTCAAGAGAGACACGCGTGTTCTCGGGGTATCGCTTTGGATCGCCGCGGTGGGCAACAAGGTGGTCTGCGTCCATGGTTTCCTCGATATGACGCCGGGAGTATGTCCGCTTAGAAGGGGAAGGGAAAGGCTTTCCTTTTCGCAAAAGGAGACCCTGTGCTAGGGTTTCCCCATGAGAGATACCCTCTTCATCGCAAACCCCGTGGCCGGTCGCGGTCTGGGCGGAAAACGAAGCCGGGAACTTCGGAAGCTCCTGTCCTCGCAAGACCTGGACTACGAACTTCACATGACGACGGCCCCGGGCGATGCACGAAGGGTCGCGGAAGCAGAAGCCGCGAACTACTCCCGCATCGTGGCTCTCGGGGGTGACGGTACCATTCAGGAAGTCGCCAACGGTCTCGTACGCGCCCGGATGGATGCAGCGACCCCCCATCCCTCACCCTTTGCCAGTCTTGGAATCCTGCCGGCGGGAACCGGCAATGATCTGGTCAAGGCTCTCGGCATTCCCAGAAAACTTGAGCAATCGCTGGAGAGACTTCTTCAGGCCAAGGAAAAGCCTCTGGACATCGGGCGACTTCGTTACCGCATTGCTGACGACACGGTTGAGCGCGAACGGATCTTCACCAACAACATGGGCCTGGGCTTCGAAGGCCAGATCGTGCGCGTGGCGGAGGCGATCCGCCTGCCTCTTCGCGGCCAGGCTCTCTACGGCTATGCCCTTGTGAAGATGCTGCCCAGGCTTTGTCGCCCTCAGATGACCCTGACTTTCAGTGATGAAAAGATCGAAGGCGAGTTTCTCCTGCTCAGCGTGGGGAACGGCCATAGCTGCGGTGGCGGCTTTCTCCTGACCCCGGACGCCTCTCCCCATGACGGGCAACTGGACTTTTGTCTTCTGGACGCACAAACTCCCGCGCGCGTTCTTCGTTTTCTGCCAAAGGCCATGAAGGGGAAACACATTGATGTCGAAGGGGTGCGTATGCGTCGTGCGCCGTCCCTGCAGGTTGACATTCCCGAAGGCACCTTCGCCCACGCCGACGGGGAACTGCTCAGCGAGCGATGCACCCGGATGAACATTGAAATCCTGCCGGGATTCCTGCCGGTTCTTGTATAAAGGAGCACGATGAGTCTCGATGAACTTCGCAAACGAATCGCAGATCTTGACGAGAGTATTCTGGATCTCGTGAGCGAGCGCATGGAAGTAGCGCGCGAGGTCGGTGAAATCAAGAGCCGGGAAGAAGTTCCCATTCGCAATTACCCGGTAGAAGCCCGGGTGATGGAGCGCTTCCTTGAGGGAAGCTCCCGGCGGGGTATCGAAGCGGAGTTGGGAAGCGGCCTTGCCTCTCTTCTTATTGATCAGGCAGTGCGCCTGCAGTCCGGCTACCGCGACATGAGTTTCAAAAAGGGAAGCGGACGCGTTCTGGTGGCAGGCGGGAAGGGGAAGATGGGCCGCTGGCTCTGCGATTTCTTTCACGCCCAGGGATATCAGGTCGAAGTCTGCGATCCCGGTCCCGGTGAATCGGAGTATCCGCTTCGCGATGACTTTGCAGAGGCAGCTTCGAGGGCAGATCTCGTGATTCTGTCTGTTCCTATTCTGGAGATCGAGTCCATGCTCCAGTCTCTGGATCCCGAGCATCATGATTGCCTGATTCTGGACATTTCCAGTCTCAAGACTCCGATTAAAGAGCCTCTGCGCGATGCCGCTTCGCGCGGACTGCGTGTGGCTTCGATTCACCCCATGTTCGGACCGGATGCTGTTCACCTGATCGGACTCAACATCGTCTTCTGCGACTGCGGAAATGCGCTGGCGCTTGCTGAAGCCAAACAGCTCTTCGTGGATCTCGGGGCGAATCTGGTGGAACTCAGCTTGGAGGAACATGACCGTCGCATTGGCTATGTTCTCGGGCTTGCCCACCTGGTAAACATACTCTTCTTCCGCACTCTGTCCGCCAGTGGTCTCGACTACGGAGAACTGGGACAGGTGGCATCGACCACTTTCCAGAAACAGATCGAGTCGGCCCGCGATGTGGCGCGGGAGAACCCCGGTCTCTATTTCGAGATCCAGTGCCACAATGCCGAAACGCCGACGATCGCGGACAACCTGCGCAACGCCCTCGAGGAATTGCTGGAGTCGGTTGCTTCCGGCGATCTTACCCGATTCGAAAAGCTCATGGAATCGGGACGCGACTTCTTCCTTGCGCGACCGCCCTTGCGCTAGTCAATTCACGGCAGGACTGCCCACGCGCCGGACAGCTCCCCGTCCGCAAAGCGCGTCATGCCGTCTGTTTTTCCGGCACGGCTTCTGCAATCCCCCTGCGCCTCTTCCCTCATACCCTATTTGCCGGGAGGCGAAATGCGAAAGTTACTCTTTCTTTGTCTGGTTCTGGCGGTCTCAGCCGGAGCACAAGTCGCCGAGGACAGCAACTGGTCCCACGTGAAGTCCCTGTATCAAGCGGGACAGCCTTCAGAAGTTCAGTTTAGCGAAACGGGCGACCTTGGCCCGTCTTCACCCACCCTTACCCCTCTGCCCGAGCAAGCCAGTCGATTTGCCTGGTCCCTGATCCAAAGGGCGAAACAGGAGTATCCCGATCTTGAGATCTGGAGGGATTCCGCATTTCTCGAACTCGAAGCACTGGGCGATCGCGGGATTTTCGGAGATGCCTGGGCCAAGATCAAATCCTGGCTTCAGGAACATGTCCAGCTTGCCTTTGGCGCCGGAATTGGACTTCAGTTTTCAGGCGACGATGGTGGTTGCATTATCATCATGTGGATTCCCCCCAACACTCTGATCATCCTTCCCTGTTGACCTTGAGGATTCCATGAAACTGCTGAACCTGATTCTACTGTGCGTGCTTTTCCTTGCGTGGCTCCCCCTTTCCGGGGGGGCCACGCCCCTCACCCTGACCTGGGCTCCGGGAAAACCAAAGCTGGATTCAGACTCCGGAGAGCGCTTGTTACAGTCCCTGCAAAGACTGTCAGATGCTTGGAAGTCCGGCGAAGCGGACTCCCTCTGGAGCTTGCTGGATCGAGGCCGTGGTCAAATGCTCTGGAAGGCATTGGCCTCCGACACCTGCCGTTACTCGCCGATCTTCGATGGCATGGGAGACGGCTCCTACCGCGAATGGCAGGAATCTCTCTGGCTGGAGGGAAAGAACCTCACCTTTGCGATGAGCGACACTCCTTCACTCGCAGAGAACAAGAGCCTCTTCGAGAGCCGTTCTCACTTTTCAACTCTTGTTTCTCTGGGGAGCTTCGATCCATTTTCCGTCTGGGGAAACGAAGAGAAACACAGCGATCACCCTTTCCTTGACCGGGTTCTTGTCCTCAGCGTTCTTAGTCCCCTCGGTCCGCCTGGAGACTTTGCCGTGAAGGAGGAGCCGCGAAGCTCCTGTTCCCTCATTCCCGGACTCCCGACCTTTTCCCTTGGCAATGGAGAAAGTCGGGATCAAGTATCTTCGCGACTGGATTCCCTTTTGCGCGAGCACCCGAGACTGAAAAAGGTGGGTTGGCTGAAGAGGATCCTGATACGGAAGTCATTGAGGAAGGCCGCGCTGGAGTTGCGTGATCGGGAGATGATCTGGCAGAAGTACCGGGAAAGACAGTCCCGGGGAGAGGCCTGCCTCTCGGGACACAGTGTTCTGCGGCTTGTCTATCTGAGAGAGGGTTCCGTGTCTGCAAAGTGGCGACTGTCCATGATTCTCCACACGGGAATCAATGACGGAACAGCCCTGGATCTTTCCCGCGAGCCGGGGTACCGGAAGTTCAGGAAAAGCCTTGATCTCTAGAGTTCCAGGCGATCGCCATGCTCGCGAAGCCAGCGTCTCTGCTTCCTGTAAGCGGGAAGCACGCTCTCGACCAGATTCCAGAATGCGGAAGAATGGTTTGGTTCCTCCAGGTGGCACAGCTCGTGAACCACCACATAGTCGAGAACCTCCGGGGGAGCCATTACCAGCTTCCAGTTGAAGTTGACCGAGCCTTCCGACGAACAGCTGCCCCAGCGGCTGCGGTTGTCCCGTTGCGTGATGCGCTTCGGGTGTAGCCCCGTTATCTCGGCCCAGTGGCGGGTTCTTTCCAGCAGAACCTTTCTGGCGAGTCTGCGCAACCAGGCTCGCAGGACATCTCCCGCTTCCGCCTGTTCCGGCAGCCTGAGGACGAGGGTCCCTCCAGCGGCACTTACCTGGGCACGCTTCCTTGAGGACTCCCGCTCCACCCTCAGGCTCCAGTCTACTCCCAGCAATCGCAGGGTCTCGCCACTTTCAAACTTCATGGGAGGATTTTCCTGAAGCCAGGCCTCCCGCTCCCGGAGACCCTTGCGAATCCAGTTTTCCTCTTCGCGAAGCAAGGCTTCGATATCACGGAGAGGAAAGCGGCGGGGCGTCCTCACAAGAAGACCTTCCCGGGGCCGCAAATACAGGGAAACACTGCGGCGCCCGCGACGACGCTCCAGTTGGTAAGGGATATCCCTTCCATCCAGACGAAAGGTCCCGCTTCTTCGATCCACACTCATTTCTGCACCCTGACACAGCCGGGCTTTACCTTCCATGAAAAGAGACTCCTTTGCTTCTTTCGTCTTCCCTCTCCTGAATGATGTCAGGAGGCCATTCCTCTTGACCGCAGGGAAAGACAGGGCCAAGCTCCCGGGAGGGGGTTACCATGAAACAAGCTTTGCTATTTCTCTGCATCGCGCTTTCCGCACAGGCGACAGACTGGGCCGCTCGCGGAGACAGCATGGTGACAGAGTTCGACAACCGGGCAGCCTATGACTGTTTTCTCCAGGCCAGAGAAACGGACTCCGGACTGGACCTTCTCGGCCGCCTGACGCGATCCTGCCTGGATGTGGGAGAGGATCTGGATTCCGAAGAGTCCGAAGAATGGTATCTGCGCGGTCGCCGCTATGCGAAAGAAATCCAGAAGCTCTATCCGGATGAGGGTCTGGGCTTCTACTACGATGCCGTGGCGGCGGGGAGGATCGCTCTTTTTCGCGGAGGGAAGAAGAAGGTCACTCTCGGACTGGAAGTCCGCACCCTGATTGATCGTTCTCTGGAACTGGACGACCAGAATCCCGAGGCCTGGCTCACTCGCGGGGTCTATCACTATGAGATGGCAACCCTGAACCCGGTCCTCCGGCTCTTTGCAAAGCTGCTCTACGGAGGAGTGCCCAAGTCTGACCTCCCGACCGCTCTTGCAGACATGATAGAGTCCGTTCGACTGCGCCCTGCCTTCATCAATGCGCACCTGAAGCTCGCAAAAGCAAACTATGCCCTGAAGGACTACGAGTCCTGTCTCGCAGAATGCAGGCTCGTGGAGGAGCTACCGGTGGACGACCATCTTGACCCGGCACACAAGAGTTCGGCGAAAGCGCTGGCGGCAAAGGCGGAGAAGAAGCTCTAGGAAATCAGTTCGCTCAGGATTTCCGAAGCCTTGCCCTGAAGGCTGTGGTGGTAGAGCGGGGAGAGCGGTGTCTCCTCAAGATTGATCTCGATGGTCGTCGCCCCAGCCTGCATGGCAATCAGGGGCAACTCTGCCGCCGGGTAGACCGAAGCTGAAGTGCCGACGCTGAGCAGACAGTCGCAGTCGCTGATGGCGCGAACCGCCGATTCGAGCAAGGAAGAATCCAGAAGATCCTCAAACCAGACAATGTCCGGGCGTAGAATGCGGCCACAGTCGCAATGACGCGTGGAATATTGGGGGCTTGCCAGGTCTTCGCGAACCTTGCCACAGGGATCGCAACGAAGCCGCCACAGGCTCCCGTGCAGTTCCAGAACCCTGCCTGCGCCCGCTCTTTGCTGAAGTCCGTCGATGTTCTGGGTCAGGATAAGGGAAGAAGAACTCCCGGAAGCAAAGCGGGCGATCCTCCGGTGCGCATCATTCGGCTCGCAAGACAGGGCCACGCTTCGCCGCTCTTCATGAAAGTCCAGCACCTTGCCGGGATCGCGCTCGAAGGCCGACTGACAGGCATAGTCCCGATAGTCATAGGAGTCCCAAATGCCGCCGCTCCCGCGATAGGTGGGCACTCCACTTTCTGCGCTCAGGCCCGCTCCGGTGAAAAAAACAACTCGCGAGTATTCCCGGAGCGAGAGGCTCATGGCAGTAGATCTGGTGGATTCTTCTCGGGCCGACGCCAGCGCCAGTGCCAAGGCTCCCAGACGATTCCGCTTCCCGAATGTTCGGCGTAGCTCTCCGTAAAGCCGAAGTCCTCGCCATGCGCCCTCAGCCAATGGTAGGCCGGGTTGGATTTGTAGTTTCCGCCAAGAGAGAGGTCGATCGTGGTTCCCAGCATGTGTTCTGAATAGCCGGGGGGCGCCACACTGCGTGCGATATTCCGAAAACTGCGACCCTGCGCGAGCCGCTTCTCGACAATCTTCGTCTGTGTGTGTGAACTCCGGTAGCCGGAATTGACCACAAGATAGACTCCATCGCGATAGGCCTTGAAGGCCATTGTAATGAAATACTCCCAGGCATCTTCCCGAAGATAGATCGGGCGGCCTTTCTCGCAGAGGATGGAAGGAAGTCGTCGCAGGTCCCGGGGGCGAGGATCGCCCAGATTCCCCAGTCGAAGCCCTCGCCACCAATCAGGCACCGGAAAGTCCTTCCCGGCAAGTTGAACCGTGTCCGGCCAAGCCTGTATCGTGTCGGGAGCGTCCATGGCAAGAAGCGCCAGGGGAAGAAACAGTGCTGTCATGAACCAGCGAAGCAAGAGATCCCTCTCGTGAAATGCCCGTGGAAGAAAGCTAGATTCCGAAGACCCTGTGTAACAGAATCAGAAGACGATTTCAATGTGCCCGGGGGGCTATAATTTGGAGAAAATACAGCCGGGGGAATCCGGATGAGACAGACCCGCAGAAACAAGCTCAATAATTCCATCAAGGCGGGACTGTTCACCGCACTCGCCCTTGCGCTCTGGATTCTGCTTTACCGGAATCTCGCAAGCTTGGCATCCCTGCTTACCGCCGTAATCCCGGGACTAAACCCCCACTCGAAACTCGCTCATGCGATTGGCTTTTTCGTTTACGAAACTCCACAAGTGCTGATGCTGCTCCTGCTCGTGGTCTTTGCCGCGCTCTAACAAGAATGCTTGCTTCAATAGCCGCCCTGCTCCACAATTGCGTACGAAATCAGTGAGGTCGGCATGGAATGTTACAAAGAATACCCGCGAAGCGTCGGGATCCTGACCGGGATCACTTCTCTGGTCTATCTCCTTGCAGGTCTCTCCCTGCTTTTGAACATCAGCAAGATTGCCGCGATTGCTTTCTTCCTGCTCTACCTGGGCGTTCAACTCGTCTACTATCCCGCGAAAGCCTGCAGGAACTGCTACTATCGGGGGCGAAACTGCATCTCGCTCAAGGGACGCTGGTGTCAGTTCCTGATGGACCCGGGCAATGAATCCGACTTCCCCGCAGGGATGCGGAAGGCCAGAAAAGCTCTCTACCTGCTATGGCTCTTTCCTTTTCTCATTCTCATTCTTGCGCAACTGTTCTGGAGACCCCTCAGGCTCGACGACCTGATTCTCGCAGCCATGCTCATCGCTCTCTCCCTGATGCGACAGCTCATGCGTCGGCATCTGGGTTGTCGGGTCTGCATGATGCGCGAGAACTGCCCCAACCCCGGCGCCGATCCCCGAAGGCCCGTGAGCATCACCCACTCTCCCGCCGGATCAAAGCCCTGAGGAGTTTCCATGTCTGAAGAACATCGTTGCAGCGTCAAGGTTCGCTACGCGGAAACCGACCAGATGAAGGTACTCCATCATTCTGTCTGGCCGGTCTACTGGGAAGTGGCTCGCGGAGCCTTCATGAAGAGCCTCGGCTTTCCTTACGGTGAACTTGAGAAGCATCACGGAATCTATTTTCCTGTGCTGTCTCTCGGGGCGGAGATCCTCGCGCCGGCATATTTCGAGGACGACATTGAACTTCGAACACGATTGAGCAAACTGGGGCGGGTCAAGCTGCGCTTTGAGTACGAGGGTTGGCGCGGAGAAGACCTTCTCGCCCGAGGGCACAGCCAGCACGGCGTGATTGATCTGGACTGGAAGCCCCAGCGACTGCCCGAGGAACTGGCCCGGGAACTGGAGAAACACCATGCAATGTGAGTTACCCGAAAACCCGAGTAGCCCGGATGAGATTCGCGGCATTCTGGAAAACTACCGGGTGATTGCCGTCGTCGGCCTGAGTCCGAAGCCCGATCGACCCAGCCACCGGGTCTCGGCCTATATGCAGGAACAGGGTTATCGCATCATTCCCGTACACCCGATTGCCGAAGAAATCCTGGGCGAAAAAGCCTGGCCCAGCCTGGAGGCTATTCCTGCCGAAGAGGGCGTGGAAATCGTCAATCTGTTCCGTCCTCCGGACAAGGTTCCTCCTCATGTGGAAGAGGCCATTCGCATCAAAGCAAAGGTGGTCTGGATGCAGGAGGGCATCGTGAACAACGAAGCCGCGAAACGGGCAAAAGAGGCGGGGCTTGAGGTTGTGCAGGGTCGTTGCCTTCTCAAGGAACACAAGCTTCTCTAGGGAGTTGCATTTTCCAGTGTCCCACCGTATCTTCGGGTGAAATCCACCCCAACCGGTGAGGATTTCCCATGAGTGAAGCTGTCTTGCCCGTCGGCCTGACCTATGACGATGTCATTCTGAAACCCGCTCACAGTGCGATTCATCCGCGCGAGGCTTCTCTTGAAAGTCGCTTGAGCCGCAACATCTCTCTGAACATTCCCATGGTTTCTTCGGCCATGGACACGGTCACCGAAACGGACATGGCGATTGCCATGGCTCGCGAGGGAAGCCTGGGTGTGATCCACAAGAATCTCTCGCCCGAGAGGCAGGCCGAACAGGTAGACCAGGTCAAGCGATCCGAGAGCGGCATGATCACGCGACCCATCACTCTCTCTCCGCGTGCCCTGGTCGCAGAGGCCATGGAACTGATGCGCCGCTACCGAATCTCCGGTGTGCCGATCACCGAAAGCGGGAAACTCGTCGGCATCCTCACGAACCGTGACCTGCGCTTCAACGACAGCCCGAACACGCCGGTCAGTGAACTGATGACCCGCGAGAACCTGGTCACCGTGAGGGAAGGAACCACTCTCGACGAGGCCAAGGCTCTTCTCCACCAGCATCGCATTGAGAAACTCCCCGTTGTCAGTGAGGATGGGGAGTTGCGAGGGCTGATCACGGTCAAGGATATCCAGAAGAAGATTGACTACCCGCTGGCCTGCACGGATGAAAAAGGGCGGCTCCGCGTCGGCGCAGCCATTGGCGTAGGAGAGGATCTGGAAGTCCGCCTCCCTTTGCTGCTGCAAAGTCAGGTAGACCTTCTGCTGATCGACACAGCCCACGGGCACAGTGAAAACGTCATTCAGGCGGTAAGAAGAGCCAAGGAGCTGGCACCGGAGATGGATGTCGTGGCCGGCAACATTGCCACGGCAGAAGGTGCAAAAGCCCTGATCGAAGCGGGAGTCGACGGCGTAAAGGTCGGCATCGGTCCCGGGACCATTTGCACGACCCGCGTTGTCAGCGGCATCGGTGTTCCCCAGATCACGGCCATCTTCGATGTGGCCGCCGTCACCCGCGAAGCCGGCATTCCCATGATCGCTGACGGGGGCATCAAGTACAGTGGCGATATCACAAAGGCCCTGGCTGCAGGAGCCGACACGGTCATGATCGGAAGTCTCTTTGCCGGAACCAGCGAAAGTCCCGGAGAAACCATCCTCTTTGAAGGCCGAAGCTACAAGGTCTACCGGGGCATGGGCAGTCTGGACGCGATGAAGGAAGGTACCGGCGATCGTTACCGACAGGACGGTGTGGAAGAAAGCAAATTGGTGCCCGAAGGGATCGTCTCCCGCGTTCCCTTCAAGGGCCCGGTGCGCAATACCGTCTATCAACTCACCGGCGGACTTCGCTCGGGCATGGGTTATATCGGGGCAAGAGATCTGGATGATCTGCGCAAGAAGGCGGAGTTCCTGCAGGTGACTGCCTCCGGCTTGCGGGAAGCTCATCCCCACGATGTGACCATCATCAAGGAAGCCCCCAACTACCAGATTGGCTAGCATGGAGCTGGACGGTAGATTCGGGAAGAAGGGGCTGAAGACCTATGTCCTTCGACTGGCCTTGCAGACCGGCTTTGCAGCATTCCTGATCTGGATCGGCTTTCAGTTTTCCCGCTACTTTCGGGCGGTGGAAACAGGAAGCCTGCCCCTTCCTGATCGACCCACCGGAGCCGAAGGTTTTCTTCCTGTCAGTGGCTTGATGGGACTGCTGGACTGGTTCTATCAGGGACAGCTCAACTCGGTCCATCCTGCCGCAACGGTTCTTGTGCTGGCCTTCACCCTGATTTCTCTCGTCTTCCGCAAAAGCTTCTGCTCATGGATCTGTCCCGTGGGACTGCTCTCGGAAAGCCTCGCCCGCTGGGGCCGGAGGATCTTCGGTCGTAACTTCCGGATCTGGAAGTGGCTGGACATTCCCCTTCGCTCCGTCAAATACGCCTTGCTACTTTTCTTTGCCCTCAGCATCGCCATGATGAGTGCAGAGGCGCTTCAGGCTTTCATCCATTCGCCCTACAACAAGGTCAGCGACCTGAAGATGTACGCCTTCTTTGCCGACCCAAGCGTTTTGGCGGGGAGCATACTTGCCGTGCTGGCAATCGGCTCGGTTTTTGTCCACGGCTTCTGGTGCCGCTACCTCTGTCCCTATGGAGCCTGGCTGGGATTATTCTCCTGGGCATCTCCGGTCTCCATTCGGCGCAGCAAGGGAACTTGCACAGACTGCGGACTCTGTGACCGCGTCTGCATGGCGCGCCTTCCCGTTTCCTCAAAGGACAGGATTCTCAGCGTCGAGTGCACCGGCTGCCTGGACTGCGTGGCGAGTTGCCCGGTGCCCCTGACCCTGAAAGCAGGAACAAGGAAACACCCACTCCGCCTGCAGTATTTTGCGGGAGGTCTGCTCGCAGTCTTTTTGCTGATTTATCTGGCAGCCCGGGTTTCGGGCTATTGGCAGAGTGGTGTTGAGGGCGGAGAGGTGGTTCACCTCTTTAGAATCATGGACCAGCTCAGCCACTAGTCCAGTTTCAGGCGATAGCCACGACCATGAGCGGTCAGGATCCTCCTCGGCTTTGAGGGATTGTCTTCCAGGATCTTCCGCAGACTGAGAACGAAGTTGTCGACGGTGCGCGTACTGGGATAGGCGTCGTAGCCCCAGATGCGGTCGATGATCGTATCCCGATCCACGGGCTCGCCCGACCGTTCGGCAAGAAGGCGCAGGATCATGGCCTCCTTTTCCTTCAAGGTCACCTTGCCTGCGGGGGTCTCGGCCTCGAAGCGTCGAAGGTCGATGCGCACGCCTTCCCATTCGAGGATCTCTTCGGAGGGCTGCTCATGGTACCAGTCCTGTCGACGGAAGATGCCCTTCACGCGAGCGAGCAGTTCCTTCAACTGAAAAGGCTTGGTGATGTAATCATCGCCACCTTCCTCCAGACCACGAATCCGGTCATCGGAGCGGTCACGGGCCGTCAAAAACAGAATCGGAACCCGGTCGCCTCGATCCCGAATGATGCGTGTCAGCTCAAAACCGTCCATTCCCGGAAGCATGACATCCATGAGGATCAGATCCACTCCTCCGCGTTCCCAGAGAGAGCGACCATCTTCTGCACTCGGGGCCAGAACCGGTTCATAGCCTTCCAGTTCCAGATTGATCCGCAGGCCCTCTGCCAGATGCTCTTCATCCTCCACAATCAGGACGCGTTTCTTCATTCCTCTTCCTCCATGGCTGGAAGGATCACGGTAAAGGTGCTCCCGACACCTTTGCGGCTTTCCAGTTCGATGCGGCCCCCCAGAGCCCTTGTATTCCTGTTCACCAGATACAGACCCAGCCCTGCGCCATGTACACCCTTCGGGCGCACGCCGGATTCCCCGATCCGGTAAAAACTACGAAACACTTTCTTCTGTTGGGAACGCGGGATGCCCACTCCCTGATCCCGGACAAGAATGCGATGCCAGTGTTTGCCGGGAATCAGTTCCACGCTTACCTTTGCGGGAGCCTCGGAGTACTGAACGGAGTTTTGAATGAGATTGCGAAGAACTACCGATAGTGCCAGGCGGTCACCGAGTATCCAGGCCGGGGAGCCAGGGGAGTTGGTCACCTTCGCTTTCTCATTTTCGAGAAAAGGAGAAAGCGAGTTCAACACCCCGAGCAACTCTTCCTGTAGTTCAATTCTCTCCCTGCTTGTGATCCTGTGTTTTTCCAGGCGGCTGACAGCCAGCACCTGCCCAACCATGCCGTCCAGGCGGGCGATGTCTTCCCTCATGTGAACCAGCAGGTCCTCCTGTTTCGCCTCATCGATACCCTTTCGGCCGAGAGTCTCTGTGAAAAGTTGGAGGCTGGCCAGCGGGGTCTTGAACTCGTGCGTCACTCCGGCAAGTAGCAACTCTCGCGATTGCCGGTAGATCATCTCGCGGCGCCAGGCCAGGGTCAGCACAACCGAGCCAGCCAGGAGAAGTGTGATAAAGAAGATCCCTTCTCCGAGAAACATGTTCCTTCGTCTACGGGCCTCTTTTTGCACCTCCTGTTCGGCGGAGGGGAGGATCCGGATCTGCATCCTTCCTCTCTG
The DNA here is from genome assembly GCA_030748535.1 of Candidatus Krumholzibacteriia bacterium. Taxonomy (NCBI): domain Bacteria; phylum Candidatus Krumholzibacteriota; class Candidatus Krumholzibacteriia; species Candidatus Krumholzibacteriia bacterium. Next base: position 14,802 of record JASMLU010000007.1, on the reverse strand, counting down.
GTCGCGATCGAAGGAAAGGTGGGGAAACTCGCGTTCCAGATGAATGGAGGGATTGCTGGCAGTTTCCCGGACGGCCTCTATGAGATATGCGGCATGGAGTCGGTCAGTCTGGAAGCGCTGATACTGATGCGCAAGATAACGGTCGCCCTCGCGGCTAAGGTAGATCACCCACCAGCTGGATTGGGCCACCATGATCAGAAGCAGGATCCAGTAGATCCAGGCGTAGTATCGACTCAGGCGCATCGCCCTCCCTGTTATCGACAGGATAATACGGCTTGGGCGGAAATTGTCACCAAATCTACATCCGGAGAATCAAAACTCCACACTCTCTCTGGTCGCATAGACGAGAAGTTCCGCCAGTGTCGCCAGGTCGCAGAAGTTGTGTTCCCAGACCCCTGCCAACTCTTCTGAACGCCGGGTATGGAGGTAATCCTCCCAGACCCGGGGAACTTCACGCCCCGGCAGATCGTTCAGGCGGCGGCGACCAAGAAGTCTCCGCTCCAGTGTTTGAAGCTTGCAGTCCGGAAGCGCATGTCCCCAGAGGCGGCGAGCGAGGTAGAGTAGGTCGACATGACGATAGTCCAGCGGCTCGAGGAAACCGTGAAAACGGAGGCGGCTTTCCAGAAAAGGTGCGTCGAAACTTCGACCGTTGAAGCTCACCATCAAGGGTCTTCGACGAAGCACCTTGAGAAAGTCCTCCAGAAAAGGGGCCTCTTCGTCGAAGTTGCGGGCGAAACACTGCCGAACCTGTAGCGGCTTCTCCCCGGGACCAATATGCATGTAGCCCAGAAGCACGATGATGCCCCGGTGCAGACCCGTGGTCTCCAGATCGAGAAAGAGAAGGTCTTCAGGCTCTGCTGCTGCCAGGCACTCTGCATCCCGGGTCAGGCCCGCAAGGGAGGCCATTTCGGGCAAGGCGCTGATGAGCGCCGCAGCCAGACCTTTCGTACGAGGAAGATGTTTTTCCACAGACAGCTTCCTCGCAAGATACCTCCCCCGTCCGTTCACGCGCACCCGCGCCCCCACCCTTGATGGCAAGCTGTCTTCGGGGAGTTGAATGCGTCGGGGTTTTTTGGCGGGCCTGTTTTCATGATGGTCCCGACGCAGGCCCTGCAAGTGTTCCAGAATGTCCCGGAGGTCGCGGTCAGGGTTGATGAACACGGCTATCTCCAGTTCCCGAGGCTGACGAAAGCGCCCCAGTAATGCGGGTGAAGACTCATGCCGCGCCGGCGCCGGTCTTTCAGAATGGAAAGACTTGCCTGCCAGGATGCCTCGCCACTTGCAAGCCCGTCATGAAAATGTCCTTTGTAGAGAAGCCTCATCCATTGTCGAGATTCCTGATCACGCACTGACCAGAGGCTCATCACCATCGTCTGGACACCGGCGATCTGAAAGCTGCGCCGAAGGCCGAAAACCCCTTCGCCTCCGTGGATTTTTCCCAGCCCTGTGCCGCAGGCAGAAAGCACCACCCAGCGGAGTCCCCGAAGATCCATCGTCAGGATCTCTTCGGCGCTGAGAAGACCCTCATCGCTCTCGTTTGCATGAGCCAGTGCGAGGCCGCTTCCGGAAAGACCGGACTGAAGCAAGGAGGTGCCTGGGTCGCGGAACACCCCGTGCGTGGCAAGATGCAGGACTTCGCAGCCCTTTGCCTTCTTCAGGAGATTCTCCTTCGATGCGGCAGAGCCAAAAAGATACTCCGCATCGTTTCGCCAGATTTCCTGTAGATCGTGAAGCTCAAGCAGTGAGGACGGAAGCTCTGCAAAACCGGTTTCATCCTCAGCGGGAAGCCCGAAGTCCGGCGCGGCCAGAGCGAGCAAACCGTGTCCGACAGGGAGTTCGGCTGAATAGCGAAGCAGGTCTCTTTCCGTGGAGAGAAGCTGAATGCGGCAATCCAGTTCAGCGAGAAAGCGCCCGTCTTCTGTGGGAAGCGTCGCCGGGTTCAAAAGAAGGGTGCTACCTTCAGCAACCAGAAAGAGGTGTTCTATCCCTTCCAGTGCCGGAGACAGCGGATCCCAGAACTTCCTCCGCAAGGCACGACCCACCGAAGCCCAGCCACCACTGCGATGCGAGAGTGCAGAAATCAGGCTTGGCTGCCGGGACAGTTCCGCACGCCATTCTTCGACCAGAGAATCCAGAGTTGCGGAAAATCCCAGAGGGATGACCTGAAGTTCTTCCGACGCTCCCCGGCAAAGGAAGGCCAGTGACCGCTGTTTTCCCGACTCCGGGTCACGGTAGCGGGCAAGAGAAAGAAGGGCCTGCCCGGGGGCCAGTGTGGCCGCAAGCGAAGTAGCATCCGCTCTCTCTTCAGCGAGGGCAGCACGAAAATCACGGCTTTCTGCGGCAAGAGCACGCTCTGCCTTTTCCCGACGCAGACGGGCAGCGCGAAAGACCTCAGCATAGTCTTTTTGATGCCGACGAGCGTGAGCGGCGGCGGCCAGATCGGCCACTTCCTTTCGTGCTTCCTCCAGAGCGGTCGTCAGCTCATGATTGTGGAAGTCCGGGTTGCCGTGGCGACGCATCAATTCATCCAGCACCAGAGAGCGTGAGTGAATCAGCGCGTCCCAGACCTTTCGGCGACCTTCTGCATGGTCGCTTTCGGCGAGGGAAAGCAACAGGTCCATGCTGGATTCCCAGGTGTCCTGATAACGCAGAGCCTCCGTCTCGGAAAGCAGGCGGGCGGTCATGCGGAAATGCTCCCTGCTCAATTCCTGCGCACGAAGTGCGAAGCTGCGTGCTTCCTCCCGCTGGCCTTCCTCCCGGCATACATGGGCCAGTTCCAGACAGGTCTCCGACATGCGGGGGTGCTCTTCACCGAGAACTTTCTGCAGAATCCCAAGGCCGCGTGTCAGCTGCGCTCGAGCCGTGGCCAGCCTCCCCAACCTGCGATTGAGAATGCCAAGGTGCTTCAGGTTGTGAGTCAGGTCGGGGTGTTCGGCGCCCAGAGAGGCTTCTCGCTGCAGGAGAGCCTCTTCGGCATGGGCCAGTGATTCTTCCAGACGACCGAGGTCCATGAGAAGAATGGAGAGATTGTTGCGTGTGCGGGCGACATCAGGATGATCTGCACCAAAATTCGCAATCTTGATGGCAAGCGAACGCTCGAAGAGTGGCAAAGCCTCTTTTAGTTCACCCCGGTAGTATCGAAGAATGGCAAGGTTGTTGAGCGTCAGACCAATCTGGCGATGCCCGGAACCATAGAGTTTTTCCTCCGCTTCGAGTTCGCGCAGGTAGAGGGGAAGAGCGGCATCGTAGTCACCCAGTTGCCGGGAAATCGCCGCCAGGTTGCCGACTACTTTCAGCAAAAACGGATGGTCAAACGAAAGTTCGACTTCCAGAATCTCCAGGGTCTCCTCAAAGTAGCGGCGCGACTCTTCATAGTACCCGCGTGTGCGGGCCAGAGTCCCCAGACTGTTGAGAACCGTAGCCATGTCGCGGGTATTTGCCTTGCCGTTCCCGTTTCGGATGTCCCGGGCACGAAGCAAGGCCTCCTCGGCCGATTCGTAATTGCCAAGCGCCTGATAACAGAGTCCCAGGTTGTTGAGGGTACCCGCAACCAGGTCGTTCTGGGGATCCATGTGCTTTTCGCGAATAGCAAGGACTCGATGGTATATCTCCAGAGCCTCTTGATCGCGGAACTGTTCCCGATAGACCAGAGCCAGATTGTTCAGGCAGGTGGCCACGGCAAGGTGGTCTTCCCCGTAGAGCTGCTGGCGAATTGACAGGGATTGACCCAGAATGGACAGCGCCTTGTCGAAGTTGCCGATCCGATAGTGAACCAGGCCGATGGCGTTGTGTGCTTCAGCGATCAGCGAGTCGGTTTCGCCAAAATGCTGCCGCAGAATCTCAAGACTCTTTTCGCCATACGAAAGGGCCTCATCAAGGAAGCCGTGGTCCTTGAGCCTATGGCAAAGTTTCCTCTGCGCCATAGCTGCGGCCACTGATTTCTCTCCATGAAGCTGCTCCTGCGTGGCCAGTTTCCTGCGTGCATCTTCAATTTCTCCGGCAAAGCTGGAGAACGGAAGAGAAAGGCAGATCAATAGAACCGCCAGAAAGTGCTTCATCGGTTTCCTGTCTTTTCCCCGGGCACATCCCCGGGGATTCCCAGCATCCCTTCCAGCAATACCCGGGTGGCTTTTTTTCCGGGAATTGCAAAATCAGGCGAGAGGTCGGGGTCTTCGCCGCGCCCCGGAGGACGGTTGGGAAGGCCCACACAGGCGGGACACCCATCTTCGCAGTCGCAGGCGACCAGCATCTCCAGGCAGGCTTCCAGCACACTCTGCAGTTCCTCAAAGCCGACGCGACTGTAACCCAAACCCCCGTAGAAACGATCATACACGAAAAGGGTCATCTGTCCCAGGTTGCTTGCATCGACGACGGCTCCCAGGTCCGCGCGGTCACACATGGCAAAAACGGGCAGGGATGACAGGACCAGGGTCTTCAGTCCGGCCATCGCTTCTGCCAGCTTTTCTCCGCTTGCGGCCACTTCCTTTCTCAGGGATTCCGTGGGGCAAAGCCAGAAGGCGCGGCTTGGCAGTTCGTGCCAGGGCAGGTCCAGCTTGCCCCAACCCAGGGAATCGAGACTCCGGAACTTCACCTTCTTGAAGGCAAAGGTGGTCTGGCTCACCGTGACATCCCCGAAACCGGTCTGAAGCCGGTCCTTTCCGAAAGTCTCCTCGTCGGTCTTTGTGTCCAGTCGCACCTTCTGTTCGCTGATCGGCTGCGTGTAGTAATCGACATTGCGTTGCTCGACATAGGCCACTTTCTGCTCCAGGTCGAGCTCCCGCACGAAGTGGGTCTCGCCGTCATGCAAATAGATGGCCTCGGGATAGACCAGTTGCATGGCTCCCAGGAGATCCACATTTCCGATCACCGTGTTTCCGGGAACTTCCACAATGCTCACCGTGTCGAGACTCCCCTGCCGCAGGCTCAGGTCGCCGGAGGGATAGTCGGTCGAGGCATAGTAGCCCTGCTCGCCGGCCCTGCGAATGTCGCCCCGCTGCTCCAGAATCTCCGTGAGGCTCCCGGTCATGGGGCCAAAGAGTTCCCGATCCTTTTCGTCCAGGGGAAGCTCGTAGGCCGCGCATCGAAGCTGCGGGAGCAGGAGAAAGGGGTTGGCGTGATCGACGACAGCCTTTTCCGGGTTCTGGCGAAAGAAGAAGCCGGGATGACGCATCATGTATTGCTCGGCAGGGTCGTTGTGCCCGACAAGCACGGCGCAGCTTTCCCGCTCGCTTCGTCCTGCGCGGCCCGCCTGTTGCCAGGCGCTGGCGACTGTTGAGGGCATGCCCACGAGAATCGCCGCGTCCAGACCGCCCACGTCGATGCCCAGCTCCAGGGCATTCGTGCTGGAAACCCCCATCAGTTCGCCGCTGAAGAGTTGTCGCTCAATTTCTCGCCGTTCCTCGGGCAGATAGCCGCCGCGGTAGGCACGGATTTTCCCCGCAAGATGAGGAGCCTCTCTTTCCAGCCGGTCACGGGTGTAGCGGTAAATCAGTTCGCTCGACACGCGAGTTCTGCTGAAACAAATCGTCTGCCGACCCTGCTTGAGTAGCTCCGCCATGATCTCGCGCGCCTCGCTGTTGGCGCTTCTCCGCTCGCCGCCTTTTTCTTCCAGGCGCGGCGGGTTCCAGAAGACAAAGAGCTTCTCACCGCGGGGGCTTCCATCGCTGTCGATCAGGGTGACAGGCTCCCCGATCAGGCTCTCGGCCAAGTCCTTCGGGTTCCCGATCGTTGCGCTCGAGGAGATGAAGACCGGATCGCTACCGTAGTGTCGGCAAATGCGTCGAAGCCTACGCAAGACCGCGCCCACATTGCTTCCGAAGATGCCACGGTAGCTGTGAATCTCATCAATCACAACATAGCGAAGCTTCATGAAGAAGCGGGCCCAGCGCGTGTGCGAGGGCAGGATCCCCGCATGCAGCATGTCGGGATTGCTGAGGATCAGGCGACCTTCAGCTCTCAGCTTTCGACGCGTGTGCGTGCTGGTGTCGCCGTCATAGGTTCCGCAGGGAAAGCGCCCGAGTTCAGGCATGGCTCCGGCAAGACGCAGGATGCCCTTCAACTGATCCTGAGCGAGAGCCTTGGTGGGAAAGAGGTAGAGAGCCGTCGCCTCCGGGTCGGCAAGTAGGTTTTCAAAGACCGGCAAGTTGTAGCAGAGCGTTTTTCCGCTGGCTGTCCCCGTGACGACCACCGTGTTGTCCCGGCGACGCACCGTGTCCAGCGCCTGAGCCTGGTGCAGGTAGAGTTCGCCGATTCCCTCTTCTGCCAGTGCCCCCGACAGGGGCGAAGGAAGGGGCTGCTCCGGCGATGCAAAACGGGCTTCGCGAGCGGGGATTTTCTCAAGATGGGCGATACAGTTTTCCCGGCCGGGTTCGAGCGACAGGCGCCGGAAGAAGTCTTCCAGGGAAACTCCGGCGGGGATACTCCCGGCCCGGCGCATCGAACGGCTGGAAGCCCGCTGTGCCTCATAGTCCGGTTCGCGTGGCCCCTGGGGCCGGGGGCGTGCGTCCTCGCCTGCAAGGGCACGATGATGGTGTCCCGGCCCGGCACTACGCCCGCAGACCGGACAGAGTTCTCTTTTGAGAAGGGCCAGTTGGCTGGAGTGGGGATTGGCGAAATGGGCCGGAGCCCGAAAACCAATGGCTCGACGAGACATGAAAAATCCTCCCGAATAGGCGACCGCTCCGGAAAAACCGGACACGGGGGAAGGCCTGAAGGGAGGGTGGCCAAAGGGAAGCTACTATACAGATGACGAGTGGTCAAGGGACTTCGCAGAACAGGAGCGGAGCCGGAGAAATGCGGCGCCCAGAAGCAGAAAGGAGTCCTGGATGAGCAGGCCGAGTCCCACCTTGTGGCTTCCCTTGCCGAAACAACCGCAGGAAATGTCCAGATCCCGCAGCACTGCGCTCAAGAGTGCGGCAATGAAGAGCATGCACATCAGGATGATCAGAATCTCTGCGCCGCTCTTCCAGGGTCCAAAGACAATCGCAAGTCCTGCCACCAGTTCCAGCCAGGGCAGATAGAGCGCAAACAGGTGCAGGAGCGACTCCGGGAGAAGGTGATAGTAGTAGATCGCACGGGCAAATTCATCCGGGTGGGCGATCTTGCTGAAGGAGGCGTAGAGAAAGACCCCGCCAATGATCAAGCGAAGTGCCCATTCCACGATCAGGAGAAACCGCTGCTGCTTACTCACCGGAAACCTCCCCGCCGGCCTCTTGCCATGCCGGGAAACCGCCGAGAAGAATGCCCTCCACCCGATAACCCCGCTCTGCAAAGCGTGCGGCCACGGCCTCGCTCTCCTGCAGGGTAGTGCTACCATAGAAAATCAGGGCATCTTCGGGAAAGAGAAAGTCGCGAAGCTCCCGAAAATCCTCATCAAAGGAATCCCTGTGCACGAAGAATGCGCCGGGAATGCTTACCATGACCAGTGCTTCGCTCCTTGTATCCACGAAGATCGTCTCCCCGGACTCAAAGGCGTGCAGGCAGGTTTTTACATCCAGAACCGGGAAGCGAATGTCCATGGCATAAAGCCCCGGTTCGGGGACAAGCGGCAGGCGCGGCGTACGAAAAACCCAGGACAGGGCCGCAAGAAGAAGGGTCACGGCCAACAGTATCAAAACCTGGCGAATATCCCGTCGCTGCATCTCAGATCCTCATCATGTAGAGAACATCGACCTTGATCTCGGGTTGGTCGGGGTGATCTGTATGAATCTTCAAGGCTCCCCGCATCCGCCCCCGCTTCTTCTTTGCTCCCGGATCGTCTTTCGCCAATGACTTCCCGTAAATGCGAATCCCCTGCTTGAGCGAAGCGGTATCGGAGAGAAGCTCGGCCTCCAGGCCCGGCAGGTCGATCTGTGCAGACAGAACCCGAAACTTGCGACCGCTGCTCTTGATCTGCAGGGTCTTCTCCAGAGTCTGCCCCGGCTTTACCATGCGGAAGTTTACGCGCAGGGGATCGGCCATAAGCTCGGCCTCCACAAGGCCGCTGATCTCAATGTCGATCTCCTTCATCTTCTCCGCATTGGTCTCCAGTCGAATCAGCCCGCGAAAAGCTCCTGCGGGAATGTCCGGGCGAAGCTGAACTTCCAGTTCGGCATTCAGGGCCTGATTTCCCGGCTTCACGCTCGCCAGAAGCAACTCTTCGGGAGATTCAAGAATGCGGATCTCCAGAGACGCCTCTGCTTCAAATCGGGCAGTCAGGCTCGGGGCGGAACCATTCTTCACTCTCCCGAAATTGAGATGGCGGTCTGCCGGGTCTACCATGATCGGTGCCGCGATAAAGGCCCGAACCGGGAACTCGATCAGGGAACGCTCAGGATCATTGGAAGCAATCTCGACGATCTTGTCGATCTCGCCCTGGTAGTCCTTGCTGCTGAAAGTGATGGTGAGAAGAGCCGAGCCACCGGGAGCGATTTCGCGTTCCGGCATTTCTGGATAGGTGCAGGGGCAGGAAGTCGATACCTCGTCAATGCGGAGGGTCTCGTCCCCCAGGTTCAATACCAGAACCTCTCTCTCGAAGACCTCTTGCTGCCCGATTTCTCCAAGCTGAAGAAGAGGAGGTTCAAGGCGGATCTGCGGCGCAGCAAAGAGCGTGGCCGGGAGAATAAGAAGTGCAAGAGTGCGAATAAACATGGACTTCCCTTGATTCGGTTCAGGGTGAAAATACGCCCTTCGACGCAAAGCTCCAAGGAAATTGAAACTTCAAATCTCCCGGCGCAGCCCCTTGGTTTCGATTTTCGGAAACACGAATCAAATTGAGTATAGCGGATCCGGGAAGATGGAAAGAGAAGTTCTGCAGGAAAGATGGTGCTGATCGACTAGCTGGATGGTCTGAAAGCAAGGCCCCCCTCCCATAAGGAGGGGGGCTTTTTTATTAGAACACGTGGCTCTCGCTGGAACCGTCCAAAAGAACGGCAGGAGCCATGGTCGTCACGGGCTTGCCGTCATTTGCCCGAAGCGTCTCCAGGTACTCCAGTTCCCTCTCACTAAAGACATTCCTTGCAGGGTTCCGGAGGCGAGCCATTTCTTCCGAAGAAAGTCCCAGAAGACTGGGAGTCAGGCTTCCGAAATTGAACTGGCCGAGCGAAGGTCCCTGACTGATGGCCACCGTTTCGTCCGGATCAATGCCGGCCAACTCCTTGGCCAGTCGAAGAGCATCCCAGAGCCCTCCGAGTTCATCCACCAGACCATTGTCCAAGCCACGAAGTCCGCTCCAGACACGGCCCTGGGCTACTTCGGCCACTTCCTCCACGCTCATGTCGCGGCCTTCAGCGACCTGTTCCAGAAATCCCTGATAGAGATCCTTGATCGTGTACTCGACCCGCTCCAGTTCCCTCTCGTCGAAAGGGCGCGAGGGAAGCGTGCCCAGCAAGGGAAGGGAGATTCCTGAGTAAAGATCGGAATGTGATCCGCGCTTCAGGGTGTAGGGCTTCATGCCCAGCTTGTCACCCAGGGTCTTGTTGTAGAAGTGCCCGCCAATCACGCCGATGGAACCGGTGACCGTCAGGGGAGAAGCCAGAATGCGGTCGCTGTGCATGGAAATCCAGTAGCCGCCGGAGGCCGCCACCTGCCCCTGGCTGATGATGACCGGCTTCTCCTCCATGGTGAGCTTCAGTTCGCGTGCTACCAGATCACTGGGAAGGGGATCTCCGCCTGGCGAGTCGGCACGAAGAACGACGGCCTTGACTCTCTTGTTCTCGCGCGCCTTTCGGATTGCCTTGGAGAGCCTTCTTCCCTGAATGCCCGTGTCCATGGAGCAGCCGCCGATGGCATAAAGCAGGGCGATGCGATCCGGCTCGCCCCAGTTCTCGCCCCGCCAGGCGGGATCGCCCGACAGCCCGGCCAGTTGCGTGTAACTGCTGTCCAGAGTCTCGCGCCGGCCGATGTCCTTGGCGGACTCCTTCATGTCGTGGAAATCGCCAATGGAATCCACGAGGCCTTCGGCCAGGGCTTCCTTCGGGCTCAGATCTCCCAACTCTTCCACCATGCGGTCCCAGGTTTCACGATCAACACCTCGGGCTTCCAGCGAAAGCCCCACCGCTGTTTCATAGAGATCTTCCAGCAGTGCATCACTCTGCTCGGTTTGCCCCTCGCTCGGCTCATAGCGAGCCAGAATTTCCAGCGCTGACTTGTACCTGAAGTAGCGGAACTCCTGAATACCAACTCCAGCCTTGTCCAGGGTTTCCTTCATGTAGGTCGAAGTAAAGGCCAGTCCCCTCAGGTCGAGACCGCCCTCCGGGTCAATCCAGATCTGGTCGGCAACGCTCGCAAACATGTAGCCGAAGAGGGAAGCCCGATCCACATAGACGATGACTTTCTTCCCCTCTGCCCGGAATCCCGCCAACTGGTCGCGAAGCTCCAGAATCTGTTCAGGAGAAGTCCCGAAACCGGAGGCATTGATGACCAGGCCCTTGACATTCGGGTTCTCCGCATAACGGTTGATTTGGCGAAGAGTGCCGAAAAAGGTGCGGCCCTTGTCAAAGAACTCGTAGCGGCGATAGGCAAAGCCGCCCTTCAAATGAAGCTCAGGGTAGGCAGAGCCTTTTTCGGGAACCCTGTAGTGACTTCCCCGGCGTCCCGACTCCATGACATAGGCCGTGTGCGTGGACTCTCCATCTTCATCCATGAACTGAACGGCGCCGAGGCGACCCTTTTCGGAGCTCAGTTTCAGTCCCAGGCTGATCTTGCCATCGTCCCATCTTTTGGCCGCAAGGGCGACACCTGGAAAGACGAAAGCTTCTGCGCCAAAGGCGTGGGTCAACGAGTCGGGATCTTCGGTGGAGCTCGCCTCGGCAAAGAGGGTCAGGCGGGGACCAAAGGGGCGAATTCCAAGATCGGCCTGGTAGACGGGATTCTCAAAGTCCCCCGTCCAGTTGCCGGAGAGACCGATGGAATAGAGGCGATCCCTCTTGATGACTCCGAGATTGTTTTGGCTCTCGCTCTTGTCCCCCATCCAGGTTTGGGAGAAACCGAAGGCAAGATCGCGGTCACCAAAACTGAAGCCGAGCGTGTAGTCCGTCAGCGATTCACCGTCAAGCCAGTGGTTTTGATAGCCGAAGACCAGGTTCTCGGAAGAAAGCACTCCCGAGAGATTCCAGTTCTCGGAGCCCTGAGGCTTGCAAAATGAAAAAAGACTCCCTCCGCTACCCTGAACAGCCCAGGCCGCCGGATTGACAAAGCCCGCCAGCAGGCTGTTGGACGCCCCCGGGGATTCCACCAGGGGAAGCTCTGCAAGAGCGGGAAAGGAAAGAAGAAACACAAGGAAAAGAGTGAGGATGAATCTCATAAGCACCGTCCCGTTTGTGGAATGAACTGACCGGAGGAGTTACGCACATTTCCATGTCGGGTTTCAAGGTGCCTGAACCTGATAATCGGGATTGGACGCTGATCCGCGGCGGCTGGCCCGCGGTCCACAGCAGATACATGGCGTTGCGGTGCAGCATCTCGGGCACATGAACGTCGGTGGCATGCGGGTAGTGAAGGTGTGCCAGCCACCGATTTCGATCTCGCCCATCATCAGCGTGTCGTTGAACTTTTGGCGCTCGAACAACGGCAACGACGGCTCCATTGGTTGCCGTCGTTGCCGTTGAGATCAGGGATCTTGAGCCACGCGGGTTCCGTGTATTCTGATCGCTACTCGCGGCGATGGTCGGCTAGCGATAGCAGCTCTTCAGGACGCTCCAGGTCAGCGTCTCGGTCGGGGTCTCCTCATCGATCACGATCGACTTCTGGTCATCTGCGGTGTACTGCTCCGGGACCGATCCTGCCGAAGCTAAGATGCGCACAATGACCTCGTCTCCCGGAGACAGGCTCTCATACTCATAGCCATCCGGCTCGATCACGACTCCGCACCAGCAGCCGAATTCCGAGACGTCGCAATAACCCGGCTCGCAGCCGGACGTGCAGTTGCAGTTGCCGGCGGGGCCACCGCTGATCGCGAGAGGGAAGTGATCTTCGTACGTCAGGACGTCGTTGACAAGGAACTGCACCAGCAGGCTGGCGTCCACGCCGTCGGCGAGATCAGTGAATCCCACCACCGAGACTTGGGTGTGGGCCGTCCACAAGTCTCCGGCGGCTCCGGGCGGAAAGACCTCGAGGGAGACGACTCTCCTGTTCCAATCGGGGGAAGACTGGGCGAAAGCCGACGCGCTGCCGAGCACGGCGAGCGCAAGGAACAACATGCAGGCTACAGTGGACGTTCTCAATTTGTTTGCCATGGCGAGATCTCCTAATTTGCGTAGAGGGGGTAGTCTGCGGCGCCACAGTGCACCAGCATTGAATGTATTATAGCAGATACTATCCGATAAACCAACCCCCTGGAATTGGAAACCCGGAGTTTCACCTTGATAGTCAGCGATTATCGAGCATCAGCAGCTGTGCCTTCTGCGTATTCTACCGGCCACGCCGGCATGTCGGTCAACGCCTCGGTGACGATCACGGACTGGGATCAACATGGCCTGGAGCGAATGGCTAGATTGGAAAATGTCGGGTTTCAAGACCTCTGCGGAATTTCAAAAAGGGGCCGCAACCATATATGGTCGCGACCCCGTTCCGCTCCGCTGAGGAGTGGTTCTACTTGCTCAGCACCAGTTTGCGGGACTGCACTTCTCCCCCGCCTTCGATCCTGGCAAAGTAGATGCCCGAGCTTACGGCTCTTCCGCGATGATCCCGTCCATCCCAGACCTTCTCGTGGTTTCCGGCATTCAGACTGCCATTGACCAGAACGGTGACCTCGCGACCCAGCACATCGTGGATGCTCAGCCGGACCTCGCCCTGTTCCGCCAGGGAGAAGCTCAAGGTCGTTTTCGGGTTGAAGGGATTCGGGTAGTTATGGTTCAGGATCGGGGCAACGCCCAGGGGGCTGGTCGCAATTCCGGTTCCTGTTGCATAAGTGACGCAGACATTGTCCATGTAGAACTGCTGACCACCGATGGCAAAGCTGCGAACGTCTCCCGTGAGTGTCACGATTCCCGCCGCCGTGCCACTGGCAATCGGCCACCAGTCCACGCTGCAGGTCACGCCTGTGGCGATGTCCACCGGGGCGCTCGTCAGTTCCCCGAAATAGGGAGCTTCGCCATTGACCTGCAGGTTCTCGATGCCGTCCCAGTCGACAAACTCGAAGCTGACACTTGCCACCTCGGGGCCACCCTCAAGGTCAGGGACTTCAAAGCCCGCCAGTACATTGCTGATGAACAGTGCTTGCCCGTCGCATACACCGTAGCCGGGGATGGCACTGTCGATGAAGCAATTCAGGAAGACCCAGTTATAACCATCCCAGAAGTTGTCGACGGTCACAGAAATCTCGTCTTCCGTAATGATGGTGTCTCCGGGCACGTTTCCGAAACCGCCACCCCAGGCGGAACCAAGGACCTCATCTTCGAAAAGAACCTCGTGGTCGCATTCGATGGGAGGAACTTCCGTGCTTTCATAGACACAGATGTCATCAACACAGAACTCCTGTCCTGCGATGAGAAGGCTCTCGACATCGCCGACGAGAAGAACTTTCCCACACCTGTAGTTGCCAAAGTCGGTGTAGTAGACCGTGCAGGTCACGCCCGGGGCAATGTTGGAGGGAGCACCCGTGATGTCGCCCTCGTAGCGGGGATAGCCGTTCACGGCCAGATTCTCTTCGCCACCGAAGTCGGTGAACAGGAAGGTGACGCTGTCGGTAGCCGTCACCGCTGAAGCGATGTCGTAGACATTCGCGATGTTGTTGAGGTTCATCACCTGGTTGTCCAGGCAGCCGGCGGGATCGTTGACAATCTCTGCCTGATAGAAACCGGTGTAGGCTCCCAGGGTGATCGTTCCCAGGTGAACCGGAATGCCGTCCTCGGTGAAGGCCAGATCGCCGGGGGAGTCGCCAGAGGCGCTGCCCCAGGTCTGTCCAATCGTCAGGCTCTCGTGGTCAACCAGACGATCACATTCGTCGGGGACAACAGGCTCGCCTTCATAGACACAAACATCGTCGAGGAAGAATTCCTGCCCGCCGATGCGCAGCTTCTGCACGTCGCCGACAAGCACAAGTGTTCCGCATCCATTGGCGTCCTGACTGACACTGCAATAGACTCCGGGAGCCACGGTCAGACCGTCGAGGTCGGCGAGCCAGGGAACTTCATGGAGCGTGCCGCCATTGACCTGCAGGTTCTCCGAACCACCCCAGTCGATATAGTCGAAGGTCACGCTATCAGTCCCTGCCACCGCCGATGCGATGTCATAGGTGGCCGTCAGGTTACTGACCCAGGCAACCTGATTGTCCAGGCAGCCCACAGGATCCATCATCACACGAAACACATCAAAGCCAGTCCAGGAACCAATCGAGATCTCGGAAATGCTGACGGGAATGCCGTCTTCGGTGAAAATCCAGTCTCCGGGCGAATTGCCATTGGCATTGCCCCATTCCTGTCCAAGGACCAGACTCTCGTTGTCGGAAAGCAGGTCACATTCATCGGCCGGGGGGGTTCCATGGCCCTCATAGACACAGATGTCATCAACATAGAACTCCTGTCCTGCGATGAGAAGGCTCTCGACATCGCCGACGAGAAGAACTTTCCCACACCTGTAGTTGCCAAAGTCGGTGTAGTAGACCGTGCAGGTCACGCCCGGGGCAATGTTGGAGGGAGCACCCGTGATGTCGCCCTCGTAGCGGGGATAGCCGTTCACGGCCAGATTCTCTTCGCCACCGAAATCGGTGTACAGGAAGGTGACGCTGTCAGTCCCCGCCACCGCTGAGGCGATGTCGTAGACATTCGCGATGTTGTTGAGGTTCATCACCTGGTTGTCCAGGCAGCCGGCGGGATCGTTGACAAT
>JASMLU010000006.1 GCA_030748535.1 Candidatus Krumholzibacteriia bacterium | reverse complement strand
CGGCGGCATGGCAGCCCGTCAGATCGCCCGGGATCTGGAAGTCTCTCCCTCTACCGTGGATCGGCACATTGAACGGCTCGGCCGACATTGCCTGCTCTTTCACCGTAATCTGATGCAAAACTATCAGTTACTGGGAGATCTCGTCATCGACGGCTTCGAGACCTTTGAGCTCAGCCAGTACTTTCCCTTCCATCACAATCTGGCCGTAGAGGCAGAAACGGGCTTCTTCCTCTCCTTCACCGACAGTGAGCTTCGCAGAAAGGGCCGCATGAGAGAAGATCAGAAGAGTCGGAGAGGGGAACTGGAAGCGCAGTGGGGTCGTCCGGATCCGAAGGCCGTGGAGAAGGGAGTACGGGAGCTACTGGAGGATGTGTTGGCGGGAGCAAGCTCTGTGGTGATCCGAAGCGATGATCATCGGGCCTATCCGCGTGCCATGCGGGGACTTGCGTGCAGCATCCAGCACCAGGTGACCTCTTCCCGAGACTACAGGGATCGGCACAATGCGCTCTGGGAGATCAATCTCCTTGATCTCTTGCTACGCCACAGCAATGCCAATCACAGAAGAGAGACTTTAGCCTGGAGCAAGCGGAGACAGAACTCCAGTCTCCGACTGGCAATCCTCCTGGTCTGGCGCAACTACCTGAAGAAGCGTTGGGAGAAGGGGAAGCAGGAAACACCGGCCATGCTCAAGGGCTTGTGCAAGAGGCCCCTGAAGAGGGAGGAGATCCTGACGGAGAGGCTCTTTCCGAAGAGGCAGAAGCTCAGTCGGAGATGGGAGCACTACTATCGGGGAAGCATCCAGACCAGAGCCCTGGGAAGGAACCGGGAACATACTCTCAGCTACGCGTTCTAGAGCGGAGGAAGAGGAAGAGAAAAGGACATCCCGCCGGGGCACCGGCGGGATGGACATAATCGAAGAAGTCTCTGAGAGGGGGTGTGCCTGCGAGAGATACATTCTCAGAGGCACAACCTTTAGCTTTGGATGTTATCGAAGGAAAAACGGTATCCTCGGGGAAAGAATTCCCCTGTTGCGGGATCCTGTTCATAGTCACCCTGCCATTCTTCTTTTGCAATAACTCGGAGCATGTCCAGGAAGCGGTCGACCTCTTCTTCGGTATTGTGAATCCCCACGCTCACGCGAACAGCTCCGGGCACTTCACTGCGGTCGCCCGCTCTCAGTGCAGCCTCGAACTCCGCTTCCTGTTCCATGCTGATATTCAGCATGTGCTTGATCAGGGGGTGGGCACAGAAACAGCCGTTACGCACGGAGATTCCGCCCTCGTAGCTCAGGATGGCGGCAACGAGTCCATGGTGAAGTCCGGCCATAGTAAAGGTCACCACGCCAAGACGGTCTTCGAGATCCTCCGGGTCGGTCTTGCCGAAGATGCCGACGCGCGGGATTTCCCGCATTCCCTCCAGCAGAAGTCGGGTGAGTTCGGCTTCATGTGCCTCGATGGCCTCCATGCCGACCTCTTCCATGACATCAATGGCCTTGGCCAGAGCGAGCATACCCAGAATGTTCGGTGTGCCGGCTTCCTGCTTGTCCGGAGGATCGGCCCAGATTACATGGTCCAGACTGACCGAGTAGACCGTTCCTCCGCCCTGAAGGTAGGGTGCCGCATCCTTGAAGTGCTGGAAGTCGCCGACCACAGCCCCTTCACCATAGGGGGAGTTCATCTTGTGGGCGGAGAAGACCAGGTAGTCGATATGACAGGGATCCTCGGAGCATTGAATGGAGACCTTGCGATGGGGAACCAGTTGCGCTGCGTCCACCACGATTCGGGCGCCATGTTCGTGGGCCATTCTCGCGATCTCGTCGATGGGAGTAACTGTGCCGAGGACATTGCTGGCGCCGGTTACCGCGATCAGTTTTACTGCGCCCGCGTGGCGTATCAGCGCTTTCCTGATCCATTCGAGGTCCAGATTGCCCTCGATGTCTGCGGGAATGTATTCCACCTGGGCCTTGCCCCGCCAGGGAAGGTCATTGCTGTGGTGTTCCATGATGGAAGTGAGAACCACATCCTGCAGAGGATCGAGGTTCATGGTCATGGCCAGCAGGTTCAAGCCTTCGGTGGTGTTTCGTACCGGAATGACAATGTGCGTGCCCGCCTCTCCACCGACAAACTCCAGGATGCGGTTGCGTGCTTCCTCGTAAAGATGGGTGCAGTACATGGAGTCGAAGCCCATTCCCCGATGAATGTTGGAGTACCAGGGTTCGACCTCGCGCAGGTAGTCGCTAACTGCGAGAAAGGGTTTCGTGCTGGCGGCGTTGTCGAAGAAAGCACTTTCGACGCTGTCTCCATTGAGAAGGGGAACCCGGTGTCGGGCGCCAATGACTTCGGGCATACGACGATCACTCATGGAGATTCTCCTTGCTGGTAACCGGGACAAGGTAGCCTTCTCTCAATGCTCAGGGAAGGGGAAAAGGGCACAAAAAAAGGGGCCCCGTTCTGATTGTGCCTATTTCAGCAGGTGGATTCCCCGCTCATCACAGAGCTCGTGAAGTTGCTCGGGCCAGATCGTTACGCTGACCTCACCCAGGGCGGCCTTCTTGAGAATGTAGGAGTAGATCCTCGACTGCCCGAGCCCGCCTCCGATGCTCAGCGGGATATCCCCATTGAGAATCATCTGGTGGTAGGGCATTTCGAGGAAGTCCTTCTGGCCGGTGATCTCCAACTGTTTGCGGAGAGTCTCGGCTGTGACGCGGACACCCATGCTGGTCAACTCGTGACGGCGATTCGTTATGGAGTTCCAAATGAGGATGTCGCCGTTCAGCCCGTGCATTGGACGCCCATCCTCCGACACCGTCTCGCTGACCCAGTCGTCATAGTCGGCGGCACGCATCTCATGCGGATAACCGTCTTCCAGGGTCCAGCCGATGCCATAGATGAAGATGGCCGGGTGTTCCTGCAGGATCGCCGCCTCCCGCTGCTTGCGAGGCAGGTCGGGGTACTTGGCGAGAAGGTCTTCTGCGTGAATGAAGTACAACTCGTCGGGCATCTTCGGGAACTTGTCGAGAACCGGGTACATCTCGTGCGCAAGGTCTTCCGCGCCCCGGAGAACCTTCCAGATCTTCTTCACGGTATCGGTCAGGGCTTCGAGAGTCCGCTCTTCTTCGGTGCAGACGCGCTCCCAGTCCCACTGATCCACATAGGAACTGTGGTCGTGGACGAGGAAGTAGTCCTTGCGAACGGCGCGCATGTCCGTGCAGATGCCTTCACCCTGATCGCATTCGTACTGCTTCAGCGCAAAACGCTTCCACTTGGTGACAGCCTGAACGACCTGGGTCTCAATGCGGCGATCCAGACCCAGTCCGGCCCCGAAGTCCACCGGAGTTCGGGAGCCATCCCGGTCCAGGTAGTCGTTCATGCCGCTGTTCTTGTCCATGATCAGCGGACACTGGACCATCATCAGGTTCAGTTCCTTGCAGAGATTCTCCTCGATGTAGCTCTTCACCTTGTAGAGAGCCTTCATCGTGTCCTTGGAGCTGAGAAGATTCTCGTAATTGTCGGGTAGCACCTTTGCCAGTTCCTCGCAGGTGCTGACTCCGGGTCCAGCCAGGTCGGCAGTATTGTCGGCCATGAAATACCTCATATTCCAGAGTAAGGGGTTTGAAACCCCCTCAATCTGGCAAGCGCAGAGGCCGGAGGCAAGAGCCTCAATGTGCCCTTGCGGCACCATCATTTCGAGGGTCTGCGGCGGCCTGGCGGCGGCCGTCTTCGAGGATCCCGATGGCCTGCACATCGCCATTGAGAAGGGGAAAAGACCTCAGGGGGCGGATGCTCCATCCTCTCGCCGAGAGGGAGTCCGCGACACGATCCCGGTTCCAGCCGAAGCTCTCCAGATCCAGCCCTCCTCCCCGGCTGTGCATACGCGGGAAGTCCAGGGCGGATTGCAGGGGAAGATCGTAGTCCAGCAAAGAGGTGAGTACCGAGGCCACTGTTCCGATGATTCGCGAGCCACCCGGAGAGCCGAGGGCATAACGGGGACTGCCCTTTTCATCGTAGACGATGACCGGGCACATACTGCTTCGGGGGCGCTTTCCGTGGTCTCGTCCTCCCAGACTTCGACGGGAGGGATCGAGGTCATTGGGAGTCGGTTCTGCTTGAGGCCACCAGTTGAAATCGCTGAGCTCATTGTTCAGCAGGAATCCGTAGTCCTCGACCACGATGCCGCTGCCGAAGAGTTGCTCGATCGTGCTCGTGCAGGAGAGGACATTGCCCTCGGCATCCACAATGGAAAAATGGGTCGTGTGGCTCTCGATGCCTGCCGGTTTGCCGGCGGCCGCACGGCTCTGCAGGCTGTCTGCGGGATCAAAGGCGCGCCGGGCTCTTTCCTCCAGAAATCCCTTGTGAAGAAGCGCCGGCATGTGAATCCCGGGACTCCAGTCCGGATCTCCGAGCCAGACAGCGCGATCCGCATAGGCGATGCGGCTTGCGCGGGCCAGGCGGTCGAGATGCTCGATCAGGGTTGCCTCTTCATGGATCCTGCCTTCAGGAGTATTGCGGGTTTCCAGAATGCCCAGAATCTCCAGCAGAGTGATGCCCCCGGAGGTGGGCGGGGGGAAGGTGGCGATGGTCCAGCCTCGGTAGCGGCCCCTGATCGCTTCGCGTTCCATCGCGCGGTAGTTCGCGAGTTCCCGGGCCGTGATGGTCGCCGGGCGGAAGCTGGCTCCGCTCACGGCCTGCTGAATGGCCTCTGCAACAGGGCCCTCATAAAAGAAACGCCCCGAGGGATCCTTCGCCCAAAGTTCGAAAAAACGGGCCAGGGCGGGGTTCTTCAGTAGCTCGCCTTCTTCGGGAGCCTGTCCTCCTGAATAGTAGAGCTTCTCGGTGGCCGGGAACTTGCGCAGACGAGGCTCCTGTCGAGACAGTTCAAAGGCCATGCCCCTTCCCAGGGGGAAGCCATCGCGGGCTGCCTCAATGGCTGGCGCAAAGACCTGCGAGAGGGGGAGTGTTCCATAGCGACTGTGAAGCTCGCTCATGGCGGCCACGGTGCCGGGAATGCCGACGGTGATTCCGCCGGAAAAGAGATCGGGCAGGGGAGTGCCGGTGGAATCGATAAAGGCCGTCGCCTTGGCGGAAGAAGGGCACTCTTCCCGCCCGTCAAGGGCACGGAGATCACCACTCGAAGCGTCATGATACAGGATGAAACAACCGCCCCCTGGGCCGCTTCCCTTTGCGTCCACCAGAGAGAGCATGGCCTGAACGGCCAGGGCGGCGTCGGCCGCATTGCCTCCTTCCGCAAGGATCCTCATGCCCGCATCGCTGGCCATTGCATGTGCGCTGGCCACCGCAAAGTGCTCGCCGACGGCGACCTGTCGGGGACGCGGCAATCTCTGGGGGAAGATCAGGGAGTCCGGAAGATCGGGCGGGGGCATGGTCGCCGACCAGAGGGAAGCGGCCAGAAGAATCGGAATCAGTTGCATTGGAACCTCCAAGACATCAGACTAGCCGCTCTGGATCAAAATGGAAAGCGTGGAGAAGGATGATCGACTTAAGAAGTGATACCGTTACCCTGCCGGACGAGGGCATGTTGCGCGCCATGACCGAAGCCGAACTCGGCGATGATGTTCTCGGCGATGACCCTACGGTGATCCGTCTTCAGGAGAAGGCCGCAGAGATTTGCGGGAAGGAAGCGGCGCTCTTTGTTCCGAGCGGCTCGATGGCGAACCTCGTGAGCCTCTTGTCACATTCCGAACGGGGAGACGAGTACATCCTCGGGGATCAGGCGCACATCTTCCGCTACGAGGCGGGAAGTCCTGCGGCCGTGGGAGGACTGCATCCACACCTCTTGCCCTGTCGGGAGGACGGAACTCTTTCCCCCGAGGACATCGAAGCCGCCCTCCGGCCCGACGAGTCTCATGAACCGAGAAGCCGGGTGATCTGCCTGGAGAACAGCCACAATCGATGCGGAGGAAGGACCTTCGGAAGGGAGTACCTGATGGAAGTCCGCGCGATTGCGGATCGGCAGGGGCTTCTCATTCATCTCGATGGGGCCCGCATCTTCAATGCGGCGGCGGCTCGTGGCAGTTCCGTCAAGGAACTGTCTGCCGGGGCTGATTCCCTGAGCTTTTGTCTTTCCAAGGGACTGTCAGCACCCGTGGGCTCGCTGGTCTGCGGCGGGATTGACTTTATCGCCAAGTGCCACCGCATGCGCAAGCAACTCGGTGGGGGAATGCGACAGGCGGGAGTTCTGGCGGCAGCCGGTCTTTACGCTCTGGAACACCGAGTGGAGCGACTGGGAGAAGACCACGAAAACGCGAGGCTTCTGGCAGAAGGGCTGGCGGAACTGCCGGGCTTGTCCGTGGATCCGGCATCGGTGGAGACGAACATGGTCTATTTCCGTCTTGATAAGAGCCGGGAAGCGGAGCCCTTTCTTGCGGCGATGGAAGAACGGGGAGTTCGTTTTTTCATGGTCAGTCCCCGGCGTTTTCGTCTGGTCACGCACTTCGGCATCGAGTCGAAGGACATTGAAACTGCCTTGAGGAACTTTGCGGAGGTTCTTGCCTAGCCGACTTGGTCGAGAGCCTGTTCCAGATCTTCCAGAATGTCTTCCACATCCTCGATTCCCACAGATAGCCGGACGAGTCCGTCGTGGAGCCCCCGCGCCTTGCGCTCCTCTTCGGGAACCTCGGCATGGGTCATCGTGGCCGGGTGGGTGATCATGGTCTCCACGGCACCGAGGCTCTCGGCCAGGGCGCAGAGCTTGACGGAGTTCATGAGGGTCGTGCCGGCAGGAATGCCGCCGGTCAGTTCAAAGGTGATCATGCCACTGAATCCGCCTTCCATCTGTCGGGCGGCGACCTCATGGCGAGGATGGCTTTTTAGCCCCGGATAGGTGACGGAAGCAACCTTGGGATGCGCTTCCAGAAAGCGGGCCACACTCATGGCGTTCGTACTGTGACGGGCCATGCGAAGGCTGAGGGTCTTGAGACCTTCCATCGTCAACCAGCAGTCGAAGGGGCTGGGAATTGCACCGACGGACTTCTGCAGGTATTTCATGCGCTCCTGGATGGCCTCGTCGTTACTGAGGATGATTCCCCCGATAATGAGATTGTGCCCGGAGAGGTACTTCGTCGTCGAGTGCATGACAATGTCCGCACCGTACTCGGCGGGGCGAAGATGGTAGGGCGTGGCGAAGGTGGAATCCACACCGAATAGCAGGCCGTGGTCGTGGGCGATCTTTCCCACGGCTTCCACATCGCTGACCTGAAGAAGCGGGTTCGTGGGAGTCTCGATCCAGACCATCTTTGTATTGGGCTGAATGGCGGCCTCGACTTCTTCGGGATTGCTGGAATTGACATAGCTGAACTCCATGCCGAAGTCCCGGAGGATGGTGTTGAAAAGACGGCTCACGCCTCCGTAAACATCATCGCTGGAGACGATGTGGTCGCCGGACTTGAAGAGCCTCATGACCGAATCCACGGCACTCATGCCGCTGGCAAAAGCGGTGGCGTATTTCATTCCCTCGATTTCTGCCATCTGCTCTTCGAGAATCTGACGGGTCGGATTGCTGCTGCGCGTGTAGTCAAAGCCCAAACTTTCGCCCACGCCGGGAAGGACATAGGTCGCCGACTGGTAGAGTGGCGGGATGATGGCACCGGTTGTCGGGTCGGGATGAATGGCCGCGCGTACGCACTTCGTATCAAACTTCATGGTCGTCCTCCAGAAAACCGTTTTCCCGCATCCACTGATCGCTGACAAACTTCGTCAGATAGTTTCGAATCGAATCGGGGAGTATGGTAAGAGCCCGTTTCGCGCCTGTCTCCTGTTTTATCGCTTCGAGCAGGCCCCAGACGGCGGCTCCCGAAGAGCCACCCACAAGAAGACCTTCCTCGCGAATCAGTCGTCTTGCCATGTGAAAACTGTCGCGGTCATTGGAGTAGATCCATCCGTCGATGTTCTCGTACTCGAGTACGCCGGGGACGAAATCGTAACCGATGCCTTCGACATGGTAGACATCCACTTCCTTGCGTCCTCCGAGAACCGAGCCTTCCGGGTCGATGCCGATGATCCGGATCTTCGGATTCTTCTCCTTGAGGTACTTCGCAACGCCGGCGATGGTCCCTCCGGTTCCTGCACCAATGACGACAAGGTCGAGACTGTCCCCGAACTCCTCCCAGATTTCTGCGCCGGTTCCATAGTAGTGAGCCAGGGGGTTGTTCATGTTTTCGTATTGGTCGGGAATGATCGAGTTCTCGATTTCCTCATTGAGTCGCTTGGCCACTCCGAGCAAACTTTCGGGATCATCGTGGGCGGCCTCGGTGGGCGTGCGGTAGATCCTTGCACCGAGAGCCTCCATGACCACCTGTTTCTCCTGACTCATCTTCTCGGGCATCGTGATGCAGAGGGGCAGGTTCTTCACAGCGCATGTCATGGCCAGACCCGTACCCGTGTTGCCGCTGGTCGGTTCGATGAGGGTGCTTTCGGCGTTGATCCGCCCCTCTTTTTCCAGTTCCTCGACCATGCGGACTGCGATCCGGTCCTTCACGGAGCCACCGGGATTGAGGTATTCACACTTGACGAAAAGTTCGACGCCCGAGTCCGCGCCAATGCGGTTCAGACGAAGCACGGGTGTCTTGCCTACCACTTCGAGAATGCTGTCGTAGATCATTTTCTGCCTTCCACCATCATTCCGTTTTCCTGCATCCACTGCTCGTCGATGAACTTGCCCAGGTAGTTGCGAATCCCGTCGGGCAGAATGCCCAGGATCTTCGAGCCTTCGGGCATGTCTCTTGCCGTTTTCAGCATCCCGAGAGCCACGGCTCCGGAGCTTCCTCCGATCAGAAGTCCTTCCTCCCGAATCAGGCGTCGAGCCATGAGGAAGGTCTCCTCATCCTGCGTCTCGATGAACTGGTCCACGAGACCATTGTCCAGGATCTTCGGAATAAAGTCATAGCCGATTCCCTCGACAAGGGAGGCATCGGTTTCGGCGTTCTCATCGCCGAACATGCTTCCCTTCGGTTCGACGGCCACAATACGGATGCCGGGAATCTTTTCTCTCAGGAATCGACCGACACCGGTCAGCGCGCCACCGGTGCCCACTCCAATGACCACTGCGTCGAGGCTGTCGCCGAAGTCCTCCCAGATTTCTGCGCCGGTTCCGTGGTAGTGGGAGTCAGGGTTGTCGGCATTCTCGTATTGGTTCGGGAGTACGGCTCCGCTCTCCCGGCTGATCTCGAGAGCCTTCCCGAACTGGCTTTCGGGATCGGTGTAGGCTTTTCCGTTCGGGGTTCTGACTGCCTGAACCCCCAGGGCCGCCAGAGTGATCTCTTTCTCGCGGCTGTTCTTTGCACTCATCGTGCAGGTAAAGGGATATCCCTTCACGGCAGCACACATGGCAAGACCGATTCCCGTGTTGCCGCTCGTGGGTTCCACGATACTGTCTCCGGGGCGCAGTTTGCCGGATTCCTCCAGAGTTTCGATCATGCGAAGTGCGACCCGGTCCTTGAGCGATCCTCCGGGATTGAGGAACTCGCACTTCCCGTAGAGTTCCACGGGAAGCTCCGCACCGATGCGTCCGAAGCGGACGATGGGCGTGTTGCCGATCACTTGAAGGATGTTGTCGTAGATCATCTTGATTCCTCGGCGGCTACCTTAGGCGATTCTCCCGGGGCTTTCCACAGGCATTTCCGGGAATGCAACGCTTCATCAGCGATGCAGTTCCCTAGCCCATTATGGCCCGATACTTCGCCTTGCTGTCCTCGAGGATCTTCTCATGGAGGCTTTCCCCGTGGCTGTCCATGGTGACGACACAGCGGAAGTCTTTCACGCGAATCTGCCAGAAGGCTTCGGGAAGTCCGAACTCTGTCTTGTGAACATCCTCCACTTCCTCCACGCACTGGGCAATCAGGCTGGCGGCTCCTCCGACTGCATGCAGATAGACGGCTCCGTGTTCCTTGCAGGCCTCCAGAGTCTTTCCACCCATGCCGCCCTTTCCGATCACCGCCCGCAAGCCCATCTCCCCGATGATCCGGTGTTCATAGGGCTCTTCGCGGATGGATGTCGTGGGACCAGCTGCCACAAAGTGCCACTTCCCGCTTTCATCCTGTCGAACCACTGGTCCGCAGTGATAGAGAATGCCGCCATCAATCAGCTTGCCGAGTTCCTCGTGCAACCGTGCATCTTCCCCTTCCGGCGAATTGTCGAGCCAGGATTCCACCATGTACTTGTGGGCGGCATCTCTTGCGGTGAGCATGGTTCCGTTGATGGAGACCACGTCCCCCAGTTTGAGGGCGCGAATCTCATCCTCACTGATGGGAATGTTCAGTTCAGTCATGGAGAACCTCTCCTTTGCTGAAGCGCATCTCGCGTTGCCGGGCGGCCCAGCACATGTAGACGATGGATACGAAGAAACTGGCCGGCACGCGGTTGGCCTTGCAGATCTTGCTGGTGAGAACCGTGGTCCTGCCACCGAAACCCATGGGGCCAATGCCAAGCTGATTGGACTTCTCGGTCATTTCGTCCTCGAGTGCGGCGAGTTCGGGATCAGGGTTCCGGTCTTCGACATTCCGCAGGATCTGTTTCTTGGCGAGGGAATAGCCGCTGGAACGGTCTCCGCCGATGCAGATGCCCAAAACCGCCGGCCCACAGCCCTTGCCCTGGGCCTGCAGGACGGCATCAAGGATCACTTTCCTTACACCATCCAGATCCCGCCCTGCCTTCAGTCCCCCGTGGGGAAGGCTGTACTGGGCGCTCATGTTTTCACTGCCACCACCCTTGAGCATCAGGCGGATGCGAATTTCATCGGGGCGATCCCATTGCTGGAAGTAGAATCCCGGGAAGTGATGTCCCGAGTTGTCGCCCGTGTTCTTTCCTGAAACGCTGTCCACGGAGTTCGGGCGAAGATAGCTGAGCTTCGTGGCTTCCTGTACGGCGATGCGAATGGCTTCGACCATGGGCGCGGTCGGGTAGTCCCAGGGATGGTCGATATAGAAGACAGGAGTGCCGGTATCCTGGCAGATGGGCGTGGACTGCTTCCCGGCCAGTTCCACATTTTCGAGAATCGTATCCAGACTCGCTTCGGCAGCAGAGCCTTCCGCCTCGTTCTTGCGACCGTCCAGAAGGCAGGTCCGGATGTCTTCGGGCAGTTGAGTCGATGTTCGCCGGATGAGTTCCAGCGCGTGAACTTCCAGATCGGGAATTGTCTTCATCTCGTTCCTCCACTCCTCACGGTGGGGACAATGTAGAGGAAAGGTGGGGAGGAGTCTAGGGGGCTTTGCTGCCTGCTCATCGCTCTCCACGAAGAAGCCTTGTTTCCGTTTTCATGAAACGG
Source organism: Candidatus Krumholzibacteriia bacterium (assembly GCA_030748535.1). NCBI lineage: Bacteria > Candidatus Krumholzibacteriota > Candidatus Krumholzibacteriia > Candidatus Krumholzibacteriia bacterium. The sequence goes on along the minus strand of JASMLU010000006.1, from coordinate 72,779 downwards.
TATAAACGATGTGGGAGGCTCCATGTTTATCAATGACCCGATTCACGGCTTTCTGGAACTCAATGACCTGCAGTTTGCCCTGCTCGAACTTCCGGAGCTACAACGCTTGCAGTGGATTCGCCAACTGGGGCTGAGCTTTCTCAGCTATCCCGGTGGCGTGCATAACCGGACGAGCCACGTGATCGGGGTCAGCCATGTGGCCGGAGAGATGGCCACGGTTTTCGATCTCCTTCCGGAGGAAAAGTGGCTGCTTCAGGCGGCAGGTCTCCTGCATGACCTCGGGCACACGCCCTTCAGCCATGCTCTTGAGACCCTGCTCGAGGAAGATCACATGGAACTGACGCGGAATCTCATTACCGGACAGGCCCGCTACAGTTTCCCGAGGGCCGGATGGGTGCCGGAGATCCTTCGCCGCTATGGGCTGGATCCGGAGGAAGTGGGCGACCTGGTGGTGGGCCGTCACAGCAATCCGATTCTTCAGAACATCATCCACGGACCCGTCGATTCGGATCAACTCGACTACCTGCTTCGCGACAGCTATTTCACCGGAATCAGTCACGGGCAGATCGATCTCTATCGCATTCTTCATACCCTGAAGGTGGATGAGAGCAAGGGGCAGATCTACCTGCTCGAAAAAGGTCTGGATGCGATCGAGGAAATGCTGGTTGCGCGCGATCACATGTACTCTGCCGTTTATGGGCACAAGACGGGCCGCATTGCGGAGATGATGCTCCTGCGATCCATGGAACTGGCCGCCGACGGGATCGATGGCTGGTACGAACTGACCGACGGGGAATTGATGTCCCGGATTCGCCAGACCGGAGGCGTGAGCGAGCGTCTGATTCAGAGAATCCTTTATCGGGATCTCTACAAGACGGCCTTTTCTGTTCCCAGTCGCGAAAGCGAGGAATTGCGCGCAAAGCTGGAGCGGGCGGCGGGCGGAAGAAGCCGTCAGGACCTGGAGAACGAACTCACGGAACTCTGTGGTTTCGGTGCCGGGGAACTTCTTGTGGATATGCCCCTGGCAGTTTTCGACTTCAGCGAGCCGCGCCTGAAACGCATTGAACTGAATGTGCTTCGAAAGGACGGACGCTGGTCCACGCTGGAGGAAATGAGTACGCTGGCTCAGGCTCTCATGCAGAAGGAATCCAGCCACACGGTCTTCGGCGTCTACACGACCGAAGAGCAGACCGGCCGCGCGCGTGCCGTGGTAGAGGAGTGGCTGGAAGGAAGCGCCTGATCAGCGGATCGACGGATACAAGTCCCTGAGAACCTCATCCAGATCGCTTTCCCGGCAAAGCCAGCGGCATACCTGCCCCCCTGATGGAAGGGCTTCGCCCTTTGCGGGACACTCTGGCTGATCCGGAACCGGCCCACTGTAAACAAGAGAAGCGGTGGCCCAGCCTTTCCCGAATTCGAAATCCCCGATTGCTTCCTGCAAGCGCTTGAGTCGTTCCCCGAGATAGACATCATCGAGAAGAAGGAATCGTCCGCCCCCGATGGAAATCAGTTCGGGAAGGATGTCGGCCGAGGAGTCGGGAAGATGCAGGAGAACCTGGCGATCGCGGTGAGCGAGGGCCAAGGGTCTGGCCTTCCCGAGGTCTTCCCGATGGTGAATCAGGGTGCCCGGGGACTTCGAGAAAGTGTTTCTAGCTCGCAGCTTCGTGCCGGATGCGATGGCCGTTCGAAGAGCGCGGGGATGGATGACGCGGCTTCCTTCGTCGGCCATCAGAAGAAGCTCTTCTGCGCGGATTTCTTCCAGAAAGCGGGCTTCCGGGATTCTTCGCGGATCGGCCGAAGCGATTCCCTCTACATCGGAATAGATTTCCACGGTTTCCGCAGAGAGCGCGGCTCCGAGAGCAAGCGCTGAGGTGTCGCTCCCGCCACGCCCGAGGGTGCGGATCTCACCGTTTTTGTCCGCGCCCTGAAACCCCGCAAGAACGGCGACCTCTCCGGCATCCAGCGTGGCCTTGATCCGGGCAGGATCCACGGAGAGAATCTCCGCCTGGCCTGCTTCCTTGCTGACAAGAACTCCTGCCTGGGGGCCGGTGAAAGCCCGGGCCGGGATTCCTTCGGAAATCAAAAGCTGTGCGAAGAAAGCGGCCGAGAGGATTTCGCCGCAAGCCATGGCCAGATCCAGTTCTCTTGCCGAGACAGAGGGACCAATGTCCTGAAGCAGGGCGATCAGACTGTCGGTGGCATAGGGCTCGCCCTTGCGTCCCATGGCCGAGACGACCAGGGCGAGGGAATGTCCCTCTTCGCGGGCACGCCGCACGTGGGAAAGAGCGGCGGCACGGGAATCCGCGTCCCGGACACTCGTGCCACCGAACTTCATGACCAGTACACCGGGCACTAGGGCACCCGAACCAGGTCGCGAGCGATCAGCTCTCCGGCAATCTGCACGGTGTTCAGAGCGGCTCCCTTGAGAAGGTTGTCGCTCACGCACCAGAGGTTCATCGTGTTGTCCAGAGACTCGTCCCTGCGAATGCGCCCGACGAAAACCGGATCCGTGCCGTCGGCGTAAAGAGCCAGAGGGTAGATGTTCTTCTCCGGTTCATCTTGCACGATCACACCGGGAGCCTCCGAAAGCAGACCCCTCACCTTGTCGATGTCGAAGGGTTTTTCGCACTCGATGTTCAGGCTCTCGCTGTGTCCGTTCACGACGGGCATCCGCACCGTTGTGGTGGTCACGCCGATGGCAGGATCGAGAATCTTGTGAGTCTCTTCGATCATCTTCATCTCTTCCTTCGTGTAACCGTTCTCCAGGAAGGAGTCGATGTGGGGAAGGGCGTTGAAGGCGATCTGGTGAGGGTAGACCGACACCGGAAGTTCGCGGCCTTCAGCAAAGGCCCGGGTCTGTTCCTGCAGTTCGTCTACTGCTGCCTGCCCGGAACCGCTGACGGCCTGGTAGGTGCTGACCACGACACGCTTGATCGTGAAAGCCTCGTGCAGGGGATTGAGGACGACCAGCATCTGGATGGTCGAGCAGTTCGGATTGGCGATGATGCCGACATGGTGGTCGAGAGCTTCTGCATTGACCTCCGGCACGACAAGCGGGTGTTCCTCATGCTTGCGAAAGGCCGTGCTGTTGTCCACGCAGATGCAACCCCGCTTTGTGGCTTCCGGAGCCAGTGCGAGAGCCGCCTCTTCACCCGCGCTGAAAAGAGCGATGTCCACACCCTCGAAGGCCTCGGCTGCTGCTGCGACAACTTCGAAGTTCTGGCCGCTCCACTCCACGACTTTTCCTGCGTTTTCGGGAACATCCATGAGGACGAGTTTTGCGATGGGAAGGCCACTGCGCGAAAGGACATTTCTCATTTCCGTGCCCACATTGCCCAGAGCTCCGACGATGGCAAAGGTGTACTGGCGACTCATCAGCAACTCCTTTCAATGGCGAGAAGGTCGGTGAGAATGGAATAGCCGGTCTCCACGCGCCCGGCTCCGGGGCCGACAACCGTCACCTTGCCGAGAAGATCCGTGTCGAAGGTGATGGCGTTGGTCGGGCCCATGACGCTGGCCAGGGGATCGGCAAGAAGGAGCATGACCGGACGGACCGAAGCGTCCACTTCGCCGTTCTTCTTACGCTTTACTTCCCCGATCAGCTTCCAGCGGCGGCCTGTCTTCTTCGCGTTTTCGATGTCTCCGGGAGTAAGCCGGGTGATGCCGCGACGGCGGACATCCGAGGGCTTCAGCTTCGCGCCCATGAACATGTTTGCAAGAATGGTGACCTTGCCGGCGGCATCAATACCTTCGACATCGCCGGTGGGATCTGCTTCTGCGTAGCCAAGCTTCTGGGCCTTGTCCAGAACTGCGTCATAGCTGGCGCCTTCTTCCATCTCGCTGAGCATGTAGTTGGTGGTCCCGTTGAGGATGCCGCGAATGGAGTGGAACTCGTTGCCCGCAAGGTCGTTCATTGCGAGGTTCAGGACGGGAGTGCCGCTCATGACCGTTCCCTCGATGAGCAACTGGCAGCCGTTCTTCTTTGCAAGGCGGGACAGGGAAGGATAGGCCAGGGCGGCCGGGCCCTTGTTGCTCGTGACCACATTCATTCCGCGCTTGAGAGCGGCGCGGACATGGTCGATGGCCGGCTTGCCGGTCTCAAGATCCGTGTAGGCCAGTTCTACCAGGGTGTCGGCCTTGCACTTCTCGATGGTCTTCATGGCGTCCCAGCCATGGGTGCCGCCACGGTAAGCGTCGAGGCTTCCCTTCTTTTCCACCGCGTTCATTGCGCGTTTCAGGTCGATGCCTTGTGCATCATACACCGAGCCAAGGCGGAAATCGCTGATCGCGACGACGCGATACTCGAAACCCTGCTTGCGTTTCAATTCGGTCTTCTTGTCGATCAGGATTCTTGCAAGGCCCTGGCCCACATTGCCGAAGCCGATGATGGCAATCTTCTGCATCCCTTCCTCCTCGTCAGCAGTCTTCCTCACGAAGTTTCAGATTGCTGTGCTTTTTCAATGACGAAAGTACGAACGATGACTTGACCCGGTCGATTCCCTCGATGCGCGTGAGCTTGTGAAGGAGAAAATCCTCATAGCTCTCGATGTTCGGGAGAACCACCTTCAGCAGGTAGTCCTCCTCTCCGGTGACATGATAGGTCTCGTGAATTTCCGGCAGGTCGAGAATGGCCTTGTGGAAATTCTCGATGGCCTCTGACTTGTGAAGAGACAGGCTGACCTGAACAAAGACCGTCGCACCGAAGCCCAGCTTCTTCTCGTCGAGAATGGCCGTGTATCCGCGAATCAGTCCCCGGGTTTCCAGCTTCCTCACCCGCTCGAGAACCGAGGGCGGACTCAGGCCCACCTTTTCGGCAAGATGCGCATTGGGAAGCCGCCCATCCTTCTGAAGGGCGCAGAGAATCTTCCGATCCTTGTCATCGATTCTGTTGGTTTTCATGCTTGAGAATCTAGAGAAAAGACGAGGGAATTTCAAACATGCTTTGGCGAAATCGGAGAACTTCCGAAGAAAAAGAGGAAATCGGGGAAAATAACCGAATTAGCGGTTTCTCACCCTTGCCACATTTTCCCGGCTTCCGAAGACAAGAATACGGTCGCCGGCTTGCAGCCTTGTGTCCTGTTCGGGCAGGGAGTAGCAGTGCTTGCTTTCTCTTGTGGAGCAGATCAGCAGAACCTGGGCGTGGTAGCGTTTGCGGAAGTTCAATTCACCGAGAGTACGACCCTCCATTTCGCGGGGCACGGGGAAGTCTTCGAGAACATAGCCGCCGACGGTCTCGGTGACATGGCTTCTGACCGAGGAATCCATGCGACTGCCCAGACCCTGGGCCAGGTCTTCCTGAAGCATCGCCTGGTTGTAGGCGCGAATCAGGTCGTGCCGGACAAGAGTGCCGAGGGGTTTCTCCGATTGAGCAGGATCCAGGACGGGCATTTCCTCGATATTGCTTCGTCCGAACTGTCGCATGGCGAAGTCCAGGTCATCGTCGGGCCCAACGGTCGGGGGGTCCGTTTGAGCAACATCGAGAGCGATGAGGACATCGCCGAGAAGATCAATCTGCGGCAGGGCCCGCTTGACTTCGTCGAGAGTCAGGATGCCCTTCAGCCTTCCCTCGTCATCGAGCACAAAGCCCTCATGGCAACTGAACTCGGCCAACTGCGGCAAGACCCGGGACAGGGGCGTGGACTGGTTCACCGAGTCCATGCTCCGGCGCATGACTTCATCGACCCTCATCTTGCGGAGAACATTGTGATCCTTGCCCTTGAGCAGGTCGATGCCCTGTCTTGCCAGCTTGAAAGTGTAGATGGAATGCTGTTCGAGCTTCTGGCTGGTGATCGTGGCGAGAACTACGGAGATCATCAGGGGAAGCACGATGCCGTAGTCGCGGGTCATTTCGAAGATCATGATGATGGCCGTGATGGGGGCGTGAATCACTGCGGCCACAACAGCACCCATGCCGACCAGGGCATAGGCCCCGGACCCGGCAGTCCAGTCGGGGAAGAGACCGTGGAAGAACTGCCCGAAGAGTCCCCCGAACATGACACCCATAAAGAGGCTCGGAGCGAAGATGCCTCCCGAGTTCCCCGATCCGAGCGTGAGGCTCGTGGCCAGAATCTTGGCGAGAACCAGCAGTGCCAGACTCGCGAGAATGACTTCTCCGTTCATCGCGGCCTCAATGGCTTCGTAGCCGTTGCCGAGACTGCGCGGGGCCATGAGTCCGACCAGGCCGATGGAGAGTCCTCCGAGGGCGGTCTTCAGGGGAGTCCAGACCGGCAGGCGGTCTGCGACATCTTCCATTCGATGCAGGCTTTTCATGAAGGCCTGCGCGACAAAGGCGGCGAGAAGTCCGAGCAGGGCGTAGAGGAGAAGCTCACGACCGTCGGTGAGGGTTAGTCCTTCGGGAACCAGAAAGGCCGGGTCATCGCCGATGTAGCGGTGGCTGACCACCGTTGCCACCACAGCGCTGATGACCAGGGGCGCGAAGTAGCCCACACCGAAATCGGCAAGGATGACTTCCGCGCTGAAAAAGGCGCCGGCAATGGGAGCGTTGAAGGTGGCGGCGATTCCTGCCGTGGCTCCACAGGCGACGAGGGTTTTCATGCGAACGCTGTTGAGCTTCAGGGCCTGCCCGACGGTGCTCGCCATGGCCGCGCCAATCTGCACGATCGGCCCTTCCCGGCCCACGCTACCGCCGCTTGCAAGACAGAGGGCGCTGGCGAAGGTCTTTCCGAGAACGGTACGGCGGGGGATGACCCCGTTGCGGAGGTTCACGGACTTCATGACTTCAGGAACTCCGTGGCCCTTGGCCTCCGGCGCGAGAAAGCGAATGATCAGTCCGCCGAGAAGGCCGCCGAGTGTCGGAACCGCCAACTTCAGCCAGAGGGGAGCTTCGACAAAACGGGTGAGAAAGCTGTCGGAACCGCCCCAGGCCAGTTTGCGGAAGAAGTCGATGAGGAACTGGAAGAAGAGGTTGCCCAGTCCGCCGAGCACTCCGATGAGAACGGCGAGGATCATGAGGTAGAGATGGTCGCGGGAGCGGAAATCCCGAAGCAATTCTTCGAGAACTTCCCGGGGATTCCTGCCTAAATTGCGAAGAATCATGGCGTTCCTTTGACTGACCCGCCCCAAGCTAGCAGTCCATGTCAGAATGCGCAAGGAGGGGAGATTCCCTGTATTCCTCTTTTTTTGGGTTTTCAAATATTCCTGCTTGACAATATAGCGAAGAAGGCATAAATAGAGAGTGTCGGGGTCGGTAAGGAACCCACTCGCGGGAAGGAGCCCGCCCCGGCTACCGCAGGAGATGGTGAGAGATCAGGGGGAGGGACGCCGTCCCTCCCCTCCTGCCAAGGAAGTCCATGGCCGAGAGCCACAGAAGTGACGATTCCCTCCGTGCCCTTGCGCGGCATTTCCGCATGCTGTCCGAGCCCCTTCGTCTTCAGATTCTGGAGATTCTTGCGGAGGGGGAGCAGGGCGTGCAGGAACTCGTCTCACTTACGGGTCAGGCCCAGCCTCATGTCTCCCGTCAACTTTCCCTCTTGGCTGAATCCGGTTTTCTTCTGCGCCGCAAGGAAGGAACCCGCGTCTTCTACTCATTGAAAAACCGTCGTGTTCGCAAACTTCTTCAACTTGCCGAGCAGTCGCTTCGCGAGGAGTGGAGAGAGCTGCTGAAACGCATGGAGGAATGATGGAACGGAATCTCATTGCCCTGTTGATTCTATCTGCCTGTCTTGTTCTGCTGTGGATGGCTCGAGATAATCGCATTTCCATGGCTGGGCTGAAGGAAGGGCAGGTGCTCAGTGGTTTCAGCACCCAATGCCTCTATCTGGATGCATCGGGCAAGGTGATGGGAGTTCGTTTCCGCGACCTTCGCACGGACTTCCTTCTCGACTGCTTTGAGGTGCAGAGTGTTCCCCAGGGTTTTTTCTGGGTGAAGACCATCCCCTGGACCGATCAGGGCGAAGCTCACGCCTGCGAGCATCTTCTTCTGGGGAAGGGTCTGCGTGGCCGAGCCGTCTCTGCGCTCGAGGACATGAGTCTCTCCAGCAGCTCCGCCTGGACTTCGCAACTCAGCACGGTCTATCACTTCAACACTCTGGGCGGGAATGAGGCCTTCTACGAGCAACTGGAAACCCGCCTGGACGCACTTCTCAATCCCGACTTCACAGATGAGGAAATCCGCAGGGAAGTGGCTCATCTGGCAGTTGCCGAAGATCCCGAGAGCGGGGACTTGTACCTTGAAGAAAAGGGCACGGTGTTTACGGAGATGGTCTCCTCCTTTGAGGGGCCGGGCTACCCTCTCTGGCGGAAGATGGGAGACGACCTCTACGGGAAAGACCACCCCCTGGCCAATTCTGCCGGTGGACATCCGGACTCCATGCGAAACATGGTGCCCGAGGACATGTGGCAGTTTCACCGGGACTACTATCGGCCCTCGGGGATGGGACTGATTGCCAGTTTGCCAGAAAGCATCGGCATCGAGGAGTTTCTGGAGAACTTCGCAGGGATTCTTCAGCGTACTGCGCCGGAAGCAGGTACCGGGGAAACGCCGGGGCTCGGGAACTTCGACTTGCCTGCTCCCAGCCCTGCCAGAGACAAGGACCTGTCCTTCGTGAAGTACGGCAGCGACCATGCTTCCGACAAGAGCAGCCTGTCCCTGTTCTGGCCCGCCGGTCTCCAACTGGATTCCACGGAAGAACTGTGGATGGTGGTCTTCCTACAGAGCATTGCCAGTGGTCCCGGCTCCCCGCTCTATTCGGTGTTCCTGGATTCCCGAAGTCGGGAAATGGAATTGGGGGCGAGCTATGTTTCCGGCTACCTCAGCGAGCCGCCGATGCCCTATGTGAGTTTCAACATGGGTGGAATCGAAAGTGCCCGACTGGATGAGGAAGCCCTGGGGGAGGTCCGTCGCCTGATCCTTCGGGAGATCCGGAAGGTCCACGGCTTGAAGAACGGAAGCCCGGAACTGGAGGCATTCAATCATCGTGCCGAGAGCCATCTTCAGAGCATGAGGAAGTCAGCGGATAAGATTCTGAACTCTCCTCCCATGTTCGGTTTTCGCCGAAGCGGGCAGGCCGGGCGCTGGCAGGATCTTGTTCGCGAACTGGAGGCAGTGCCGGGCTTTCGAAAGTCACTGGTCTTTCGTGAGAGTTATGAAGAGGCGGAAAGAAGACTGCAAAGCGGAGAGAATCTCTGGCGAGCTTCGATCGAGTCTTGGGGACTGCTGGAATCCATGCCGCGAGGGATTGCCGTTCAGCCGGATCCCGAACCGCTCATTCGATCCCGGGAGGAAAGGGATCGTCGCATGACAGAAGCGCTGGATGGTTTCAAGGAGCAATGGTCGATGGAGGACGGGCAGGAGACCCTGCGACGCTTTCGCGATGACTTCGACAATAAGACAGCCGAACTCGATTCCATTGCAGGGGGCGATGAGATTCCCGGCTTCCTCGGCAATCCTCCCCTTTCCCTTGATCCGGAACTCGACTACCGGCTTGAGCAGTTGCAGGGCGGAGTAGAACTCTTTGCGGCCAGCTTCGAGAACATGTCGAGCGCAAGGCTCTCGATCTCCTTCCGACTCGATACTCTGGAGGATCGCTTTCTGGTTTGCCTTCCCATGCTCCCGGATCTCCTGAGTGATTCGGGCCTTCGGATGGACGGAGAGTGGATCGATGCGGAAAGCATGCGCGACCGGATCCGCCGGGAACTACTCTCCTTTTCCTCGCACTACGATCTTCAGCCTCTCACGGGGCGCAATGAACTTCGACTCAGTGCATCGGCCGCCAATCGAGGTGAGTCAGAGGCGCTTCTTCGCTGGATGAAGGCCGCTTTGCTGTCTCCCTGGATCGCTGAAGAGAACCTTCCGCGCATCCGGGATCTCGTGAGCCAGAATCTCGATTACCGCCGCAACCGAATGAAAGGCAGCGAAGAAAGCTGGGTGAACAATCCGGCGAATGCCTGGCTCTATCAGGACGATCCGGTATTCCTCTCCGCAGGGAGTTTCCTGACCCAGACCCATCACCTCTATCGACTTGGCTGGATGCTGGAGGACGCCGAACCCGGCTCTCTCGACTACCTCCAAAGCCTGGCGCATGAGGGCCAGATGCTGGAAAGAGAAGGGCTGAGGGATCTTCTCTCGAAAGGTCAGCAAGGACAGAGGGAAGAACTGCGTCTTGGGCTTCTGGCCTGCCTCGACGAGATCCCCGACAAAGGTCTCCGCGGGGACTGGTTTTATCTCTGTGCGCAGACGACGGAGGATCTTCAGATGCCTTCTTCGGATGCGCTTTCCCTGCTTCGCCAGTCTCTTCACCAGGTGCTTCGTGCCGGGAATGCCCGGATGACTCTTTGTGCCAATACAGGGTTCCAGGAGGAACTTCGTTCCGGGATCGAGGATCTCCTTCTTGCGCTTCCGCTGGAATCCCTGCCTTCGGTTTCCCGAAAAGGGAGCAGGCCACTGCTTGCGAGCCTCCTTGAGCGACAGCAGCTCGAAGAGGAGCCCATGACTCTTGGGCTTCTCAATCGAAACACGCGCAATGGAACGCTGGTCTTTTCCGCCCAGAGTTCTGAAGTCTGGGATCCCGATCCCGAGTCCATTCTGGATTGCCTCGCCCTTCGAAGCTATGGAGGGGGCGGCGGGCACGGTCTCTTCATGCGAACCTGGGCTGCCGGACTCGCCTATTCGAATGGCCCCGGCTACAGTTCGCAAAGCGGTCGCATTCGTTACTACGCCGAGCGATGCCCCGATGTTGCCCAGACCCTTCGTTTCGTGAGAGATGAAATCGCTTCTGCAGAAGTCGATGAGAGAAAGGCAGAGTATGCCGTTGCCGGTGTCTTCGGGTCCTCCCGGGCAGCCTCTTCCTATGAGGGACGCACTGCGAGCATGGCTTCGGATCTTGTCGACGGTTTCAGCCCCGAGAGGATTCGTGCTTACCGGGAGGAGGTTCTCTCGGTTCACAAGCGGGCGGACCTCCCGGGGCAACTTCAGTCCCGCCTTCATCGCGTGTACGGGAGGGTTCTTCCGGGTCTTACTTCGGAAGCCCGGCGGGGGCAGTTCTTTGTACTTGGCCCCGAGGAGCAGTTCCTGAAACTGGAAACATGGCTGGAAGAGTGCGGGGAGCCCGTTCGCATTCCCCGTCTTTGGCCCCGTGACTTCTGGATTCCCGGTGAGGTCTACCCCGGGACCACAAGATGAAATTCAGCACGGATCCCGACCAGCTCCGGCGCGAGATCCGGATCACTGTCTACCGAGCCTCCGGGCCCGGTGGACAGCATCGCAACACTACGGACAGCGCAGTACGCATCCAGCACTTTCCAAGTGGCCTGATTGTCACGGCCAGCGAATCAAGAAGCCAGCACGCCAATCGAAAACTGGCCATGGAGAGGCTCATTGCGAGACTTCGTATTCTCAACCGACCGAAGAAGAAACGGCGTCCCACGAAATTGCCCAGGCGCGTAAAAGAGGCGCGCCTTGCCGAGAAGAAGCGAAAGGGTGAGAAGAAGAAGCTACGGGGCAAGGTCTAAACACAAACCTCGTCCAGAATCTCGGCAATATCCCGCACCTTGATCTCTTCATTCCCTGCGTCCTTCAGGCCATCGCTCATCATGGTCGAGCAGAAGGGACAGGCCACCGCCACCGTTCCGCATCCCGTGGAAACCGCCTCTTCGGCACGATTGACATTGATGCGGCTTCCGAGATCCTCTTCCATCCACATCCTGCCGCCGCCGGCTCCGCAGCAGAATCCGTGTTCCCGGTTTCGGTCCATCTCAAGGAGTTCCAGTCCGGGAACCTGCTCCAGTGCTTCTCGCGGCGAGTCGTAGATGTCGTTGTGGCGACCCAGGTAGCAGGAATCGTGATAGCTGACCTTCTCTTCCAGTGAATTGCTGGCAAGAAGACGACCTTCATCGAGGAGTTCCTGCAGGAAGTCTGCATGATGGGTCACCTCGTAGTCGCCGCCAAAGTCGGGGTACTCGTGAGCCAGGCTGTTGAAGCAGTGGGGGCAGGCCGTGACCACCTTCCTGATCTTGTAGCGGTTCATCGTGTCGGCGTTGGCCTGCATCTGCATTTGCGCCAGGTACTCATTGCCGATCCTTCGGGCGGGATCGCCACAGCACTTCTCTTCTTCACCGAGGATGGCGAAATCCACGCCGGCTTTTTTCATCAGGCTTGCAAAGGCACGGCTGATCTTTTGGCTTTGCTCATCAAAACTCCCCATGCAGCCAACCCAGAAAAGAATCTCCGCATCGGGCTTTTCGGCGAGTGTCGGAATGTCCAGACCCGAAGTCCATTTGGCTCTTTCGGTGTAGGAGATTTGCCAGGGATTCTGATTGGTCTCCAGATTCTTGAAAGCGGCCTGCACTTCCGTCGGGAAGCTGGATCGCATCATGACGAGACTGCGGCGAAGGTCGACGATCTTTTCGATGTGCTCGATGAAGACGGGGCAGGATTGCTCGCAGGCGCCGCAGGTCGTACAACTCCAGAGGGCATCCGTCGAGATTACGCCCTCAATGAGGGAAGCTTTCGCCAGCTCACTGGCACTTTCCGGCAACTCCCCATCTCCCTGTAGAAGAGCACTTCCCTTGTCGATGATCTGTGCCTTTGCCTCGTGAACCAGGGCGTAGGGAGAAAGAGGCTTGTCCGTGGAATAGGCCGGGCAGTGCGCCTGACAACGTCCGCACTCGGTGCAGGCGTAGTGATCGAGCATCTGTTTCCAACTGAACTGGGTGACATCGTCCTTGCCGAACTGGGTGGCACTTGTGTCCGTGAAGTCGAGTTTCTGCAGAACGGCACGCGGCCCCAAACGCCTGAGAAAGATGTTTGGTGCCGCCATGAGAATGTGCAGGTGCTTGCTTGACGGGATGTAGGCGAGGAAGAAGAGAATGGCGAGCGTGTGAACCCACCAGTACAGGGCCACCGGCATTTCCGTGCTTCCGGCAAAGCTCGTGAAGAACATCGACACCGGACTCCAGCGCAGGGCGTGAAGGTCTCCGGCGAGATTCGATTCCGCAGCACGCGCCAGGAACATGAAGAGGACAAGACCGAAGATCAGGCTTAGAATAAACAGCGCTTCCCGTCCCGCCTTCGGATCGGAAGTTTCAAGGCGCCGGGGCTTGAGAATCAGTCTGCGGAAGAGGCTTGCAACAATGGCGACCAGAACTGCCAGTCCGAAGAAATCGAGGAGTCCTCCGAAGACAGCATTGCCGCTATCGCCGATCAGGGCCGCGTAGCTGTAGTCGGGATTGAAACCGCGGATGAAGGTTTCCAGGGTTCCCAGGCTCAGGAAGATGAAGCCCCAGAAAATGAAGAAGTGTCCGAAGCCATCCTTCTCTGCGATGACGCGGGCCTGGCCGAAGAAGTACTTCAGAAAGGCAAGGATTCTCCGACCGGTATCGCTGAAGCGATCCACGGGTTCCTCGCTGCCCAATTCCAGAATACGAAGAAGGCGAACGACCGTGATCGCAAAGCAGAGCAAGGTACCCAGAAGTACAAAGGCGAAGATCAGGTTACTCGGAAAGTGGCCGGGTAGCATTCGGACTCCTCTGTTTGATTTTCACGGAATTGTAATCCGCGCCGGGAAGCCGACAAGGGAAAAGAATCACGTTTCGGATATGCGGGGTTTCTTCCGAAATCTTGGGGCATGAAAAACCCGCCTTCCTTGCAGAAGACGGGCGAAAAAACAGGGCGGACTAGGGTCCGATTTCCATCCCCCGGGCGAGCGCCTTGCGGTTGGCCTCGATCAGGTTCTTCCGCTTCAGAGTGAAGGGGAGCGACTGCTCAATGGCTTCGGAACTGAGGATCCCGGTGTGTGCGATATAGGCTCCGAGCATCACCGTGTTCGCCATGCGGGTGCTTCCCAGTTCGTCTGCAATCTCGGTGGCGGGGACCGCGATGATCTCAATGTCTTCCCGTGTCGGTTTTACATCGATGATCGTGGAGTCGTAGATGAGGAGCGCCCCGGGCTTCAGTTCCGCTACGAATTTCTCCATGCTCGGGCGGTTGAAAGCCAGAAGGACATCGGGGTGGGAAACCGTGGGGCTTCCGATTTCATGTTCGCTGAGGTTGACGAAGCAGTAAGCCGTTCCGCCACGCATCTCCGGGCCGTAGCTGGGGATCCAGCTACTGTGCATTCCCTGCTCCATGCCAGCGTTCGCCAGTATGGCCCCTGCGGACAGGATTCCCTGCCCTCCAAAACCGGCCAGCTTGATGCTGGGGTTGGAGTACTTCGAGTCGGAAAGTTCGGCAGGGAAGGCCGTCGGTTCTTCCCGCTTGAGATCCAGTTCCTTCAGGATCGCTTCCTTGCCGGGATCTCCCTTTTTGCGGAACCAGGGTTCCCGTTCCTTGCGGAGATCCTTGAAGACACCCAGAGGAAAGTAGGGGGCCATGTTTTTCTGCATCCAGTCATACTGATCGGTCGTGTCCACCTTCCATCCGGAAGGACAGGCACTGAGCATTTCAATCAGGGAGAATCCCTTGCCCTCCATCTGGCACTTGATCGCGTTGCGGATCGCAATGCGGGTCTTGGCGATGGACTTGTTGTCCCAGACTGCGGTCCTTTGCACCAGAGTCGGCCCATCGAGTTGGGAAAGAAGTTCTGCGACCTTCATCGGGGGGCCTTCGTTTTCCTGACTTCGACCGTAGGGAGTGGTGGTGGTCTTCATGCCGGGAAGCGAGGTCGGCGCCATCTGCCCTCCGGTCATCCCGTAGATGGCATTGTTCACGAAGAAGACCGTGATCGGCTCTCCCCGGTTTGCCGCCTGGAGGATGTTGTTGCCGCCGATGGCCGCAAGATCGCCGTCTCCCTGGTAGCTGATGACGATGGCTTCGGGGTTCGCACGCTTGACGGCCGTGGCAATGGCCGGAGCGCGACCGTGCGCTGCCTGGATGTTACCCGCAGCGAAATAGTAATAGGCAAAAACGGAGCATCCCACGGGGCTGACAAAGATCGTGCGATCGGCGATGTCGAAATCCTCAATGGCCTCGGCAATCAGCTTGTGAATGATCCCATGTCCGCAACCTGGACAGTAGTGGGTGTTTTCATTGTCTCCGGGCTTCCGGTAAAAGGTCTCGTAGAATCCCTTTTCATTGCCCAGGATCGTCTTTGCCATCGCTCTCTCCTCAGGCTCTGCTGCCGGCAGCAGTTTGAAGTTTCGCCTCCAGAACCTCGTACACTTCCTCCACCGTCGGCACTTGGCCGCCCATTCTTCCATAGAAATAAACCGGGCGGCGCCCCAAGACGGCCAGCTTTACATCGTCGACCATCTGTCCCGCGTTCAGTTCCACGGTCAGGAAGCTCTGGGCCGTGTCGCAAAGCTTGCGGATCTCCTCCGAGGGGAAGGGCCAGAGAGTCCGCGGGCGAAGCAGCCCCACCTTCAGCCCGTTTTCGCGGGCCCTCTCCACCACGCTGTGGAGAATGCGACTGACGATGCCGAATCCGATCAGCACGAGATCCGCATCTTCGGTTTGAAAGCGCTCAAAGCGGACTTCTTCTTCCCGGATTGCCTGATACTTCTTCTGAAGATGAAGGTTGTGATCCTCCAGTTTATCCGGATCAAGGTGGATGGAAGTCACCAGGTTCTTCTGGATGTCGTTTTCCAGTTTCAGGGTCCAGTCCTTCTCGGGCGGATCGCCCTCGGGCTCGTGAAACTCCACGGGCTCCATCATCTGGCCAACATAGCCATCGGCGAGAAGGAAGACCGGGTTGCGCCACTTGTCGGCAAGGTCGAAGGCCAGGCTGGTCATGTCGGCCATTTCCTGGGCGCCATTGGGCGCGAGAGTGATGACTTCATAACTGCCGTGCCCACCGCCTTTCACAACCTGATTGTAGTCGGACTGTTCGGGGGCGATGTTTCCGAGCCCCGGGCCTCCGCGCATGATATCCACGATGACGCAGGGAAGTTCTGCACCGCAAAGATAGCTGATCCCTTCCATCTTCAGGCTGATCCCGGGACTGGAGGAGGCGGTCATGGTTCTTTCGCCCGCGCCTGCCGCGCCGTAGACCATGTTGATCGAGGCAATTTCACTTTCGGCCTGCAGGAAGGTGCGGCCGAGTCGGGGGAAGAGGAGGGCGGCGGCATGGGCGATTTCGCTGGCTGGCGTGATGGGATATCCATAGAAGGACTCACAGCCGGAGAGAAGGGCCGCCTTGATGATGGCCTCGTTTCCCTTGATCAGTTCTCGCGACATACGTCTCCTTTAGGCGGCCTCGAACTCGGCACCCTTCTTGTAGACGGTAATGGCAAATGGCTCCGGGCAGGCGTAGTAACACATGCCGCAGCCTGTGCAATCTTTGCCCGTGTATTCGGCGGGGTGGAAGCCTCGGGAGTTGTAGCCCTCAACCTGGAAGAGGACATCCTGGGGGCAGGCCTGCACGCAGAGCCCGCAACCCTTGCAGTGCTCAGGAGAAACAACGGTGATGGGATCTTTGATTATTCTCGACATGGGGCCTCTTCAATCCTGCTTCCCTGGGAAGCGTCGTGTAAGATGCCCTAATAAACTAGGAATAGGCGGGGGCAATGTCAAGATGACCCCGGAGTCCTAATTCCTTGCAAGGTGTGCAATTACAACATTTTCAAGGACTTCCAATTTACCGAGAAAAAGACAGGAAACTGGTGATTGAAATCAGTGCCAGGGGGTTTCCTCACTGCCTTCATAGTCGTCGAGGCTGGGGCGACTCACCTGACAGGACTCCTGTTCGCTTTCGGGGATTTCCTCCAGAGAAAGAAGAACCTCCCCTTCACCGGATTCATCGGGGTTCTCTTCCCCGGCGAGAAGGGCCTCAATGTCTGCCGGAAGGGCATCTCCGACACCGGGAACTTCCGCGCGGTGTTCCTCCTGTCCTTCATCTTTCTCTGCAAGGATGTGGTCGAGGATCTCGTCAGCCACCTGAAGAAAAGCCTGGGCTGCGCCCCCACTCCTGTTGAAAGACATGACAGGTTTTCCGCGCTGGGCTACTTCGGCAAGACGGATGCTTCGCGGGATGAGGGTTCTGAATACCTTTCCCGGGAAATCCTCCTGCGCTCGCTGCAGCACGGAGTTTGACATTCGCGTACGAAGGTCTACCTGGTTGAGAAGCACTCCCTCAAGTTCAGGGACGGAAAAGCCCTGCTGCTCGAGTCCGGCAAGAGCATCAAAGAGTCTCGGCAGGGATCGGTAGGCCAGTTCTTCGGCCTGCAAGGGAACCAGCAAGGTGTCGGCAGACTGCAGGGCGGCAACAGTGAGAGGTCCCAGATTCGGGGGGCAGTCGAGAAGGCAGAAATCATAGCCCTCTTTCAGCGCAAGCAGTTTTTCTCGCAGGCTCTCCGGGTTGATGGCCGCCCAGCCGAGGAGTTGGTCTTCTTCATCCCAGCTCCAGACATTGCTGCTGACGAAGTCCAGGTTCCCGATTCCCGTGGGCTGTACGCTAAGATCCACGCGGCCCTCCGGCTCAAAGAACTCCGGCAGCCCCCGGTCGATGGAAAGGGGATCCCTTCCGAAACTGCTCGCCAGCCCGCACTGAGGGTCAACTCCCAGGATCAGAGTCGAGAAACCCTTCGAAGCCAGAGCTGCCCCCAGATTCACCGATACCGTTGTTTTGCCCACTCCGCCCTTGGGGCAGGCGACTGCCACGACTCGAGCCATGGTACTCCTTGTCTCCGTGAAGGTTGTGTTCCCGAAGTTGCCAATGTGAAGGGGTGCAGTCTAGTGTCCGGATCGGGAATATGCAATCGAATTTCTCATTTCTGGCCGGAGCTAAAATCTGACCAGAACAAAAAAACTGTCCAAAGGAGGGAAAAGTTGCAAGCATCCCCGGAAAAGGGGGGGGGCATGGCGAAGCACAGACTCCATGTGGAAGGGCTTGAGAACACGGGGGACATGGAGAGGCTCCGGCGCAGACTGCTCGCCATTCCCGGGGTGCAGTCGGTCAGTGCGGATCTTCTGACCCGGCAATTTCGGGTGGAAGGTCCCGGGCACCTGCCCCTGCTCGGTCTGCTGGAAACCGTGCATGCCGCCGGTTTCTGGGCCGATCCTCTTCCTGCTGAAGAGCTTTTTCCGGATCTGAACGCCGAACGCAGTTTGGCGCGCAGGGGAACCCTCCGTGCCGCGTTGCTCTGCCTGCCGCCCCTCCTGGTTGACCTGCTGGCTCTTCCGGTCTTTCCGCTGCTGGCCGCTCTCTGGAATCTGCTCGCCCTGTTTCTGCTCTTTCCTCCTCTCTTTTCCCCGGCCTTCACTTCCCGCGGGAAGCCCGTGCCGGGGCTTCTCCTTCTTCGCTTTTTCGGGCTGCTCCTGCTATTTCCGGCGAGCATTCTGGGTGAGGGCATGGCGAGCCTGCCAACGCTGGCGCTTCTGATTCTTGTTCTCTCCCGCAATCTGGAGAAAGCGATGATTGCTGTCATCCGAAGTCTGGAGCCACGCTCCCCGGAGGGACTGTCGGAGCTTTTTGCGAGGAAACCGGAAGAGCAGGAGGAACTGGAGCGCCTTTCCATTCATGCGCCCCTGGTTCTTATGGGCGCATCCCTGATCTCTGCGAGCATTGCCTGGACGCGGGGCCTGCCCCTGCCGGGGATTCTGATGTCGGCTGCCGCCCCGCTCTTTCTTTTGTCACCCCGAAGTCTCGGCCTTGTGCTGTCTCCGACTCTTCTGGTCGCGGCACTTCTTGCCATGAGACGGGGAGCCTGGATTCGGGATCTTCCCGGTTTTGCCAGCCTGTCTTCGGTTCGCAGGATCGCCTTTGACCGACTGGGAGTGCTGGGCCAGGGCAAGGCCCGGGTCGAGCGAATGGAACTACTGGGAAAAGAACCCAGTGAGAAGGTCTGTGCCCTTGTCAGCGCATCCCTCGAGGAAGCCGAGCATCCATACCTGAAGGCAATTGCCGACTTTGCCTCCCGAAGAAGTGAGGGGGGCGCAAAGGTGCTTTCAGTTCTTCGCAGTCCGGGTGCCGGGCTGAGGGCGGAAGTGGCAGGGCGAACTCTTCTGCTTGGTTATGACTGGTTTCTGGTAAAAGAGGGCGTGCTGCTGGAGGAAGCATCGAGGGAAGCACTGGAGGATGCCTCTCTTTCTCCGGTCTACCTGGCACTCGATGGAGATCTTGCCGCTGTCTTTGGCATTGCCGATGAGGACTCTCCGGAAATGCCCGGCCTGCTTCGTCGCCTGAGAAGAAAGGGTGTCGAGTCGCTCCTTCTCTCCGGGGAAGCGCCCCATGTGATTGAAGCGATCGGGAAGAGGGCGGGGTTGGGTCTCTCCCGTGGCGGACTCTCTCCCGATGAAAGGGCAAGGGTGTTGCTGGAGGGAGAGGGCCTCTCCCTGGCTCTTGGAACCGGAAGTCCCGATGCGGCGCTTCTTGCGGCCGCTAACCTTGCCATGAGCATTGGAAGCGAGGAGAGCATCTCCGGGAAGCTGGACGCGAGGATTCCGTCCGGCAATCTCTCTCTCCTCCATGATCTCCTGTCCCTGTCCCGCTATGCCCTGAGCATTTTGCGACTGCACCGCCGCCTGCTCTTTCTTTTCCCCGCCATTCTCCTGCCTTTGGCCCTTGCCGGAATTGCCAGCCCTCTTTTCCTGCTCTTCTTTGCCGAGCTTTTACCCCTGCTCTTTCTTCTCGGCGCTCTCCGTCTTCAAACATTCTCCTTTGAAAGCGTTCGAAAGACCAGTGATTGACTTGGCTTTCTCTCTTTGTATCTTGGACTCAGGGAAAGGAGCCTAATGGCACTTTATGCAAAGACCACGATTGAATTCTGCGTAGTTTGAAACTACGAACCGGTGGCGGCCAGTTTGGCTGCGAAAATCAACAATCGCTGTGGCTTCATGCCCGAGATGATTCGCTCGGGCGGCGGAGTCTACGAGATCAAGGTGGGGGATGACCTGCTCTTCTCCAAGAAGGCGAAGGGACGGTTCCCCGAAGAGAGCGAAGAGGAGATAATCATCGAGGAGATTCTCCGACGCCTCGGGAAATGATGTTTCGTCAAAAATCCTATTATCGAAAACTCGATGCCATTCTGGATCGCATTGGGGAGTCCGGGGATTCCCGTTCCTCTCTTGCCGGAATGATCGACCAGATTATCGAGGCCTTTAGCGGGGACCTCGGCATCACCAGTGGCCGTCTCTATTCCCGGGACGGCTCTGACTATCTATTGGCTCACAGCACGAGTGCGAAGCTTGAAGGGCTGCGGATTCCTTCGGACTATCCTCCCGTCAAGACGATTCTGGAAAACAGGATCGTGACCATGGACGAGAGTTTTCCCGGCTACGATCCCGCGATTGAGGCTCCCCTGAATCTGGGGCGGGTGGCCGCGTTTTCCCTCTCCCGCGGGTTCTTTCTGGTTTCCTTCGGACTGGACAGCAGTCTGGAGGAAGAGTCCCAGCTTTTCGCCCTCAGCACTATTCGCCACATCCTGTCCCTGCGTTTGCGGCAGGCAGAGGTCGAGGAAGAGATTGACCGGGCCGAAGCGATTCAGCTCAGTTTGCTGCCCCAGAAGCCGCCGGTCTTTGCAGGTTTCGATCTGGCTTCCCGAAGTGAGCCAGCGGAAGCCCAGGCTGTTGGAGGCGACTTCCACGACTTTATCGAACTTTCGGAACACTCTCTGGGCATTGCACTCGGAGATGCCAGCGGCCATGGACTGCCAGCGGCACTGCAGGCCCGCGATGCGGTCACCGGTCTTCGCATGGGCGTGGAAAGGGAGTTCAAGATCACGGCCGTCATTCGCAGGCTGAACCGGGTGATTCATGCGAGCAACCTTTCCACCCGCTTCGTGAGTCTCTTTTACGGGGAACTGGAGTCCAACGGCAATCTGATCTATGTGAATGCCGGGCACTGTCTGCCTCTGCTTCTTGATGAGAATGGCGAGCTTCATCGTCTCGATACAGGGGGAACCATCCTCGGGCCCACTCCGGATGCGGATTACCAGCGAGGCTTTGTGACGATGAATCCCGGAAGCCGGGTACTGATTTTCAGCGACGGTTTGAGCGAACGCTCCCGGGGACGGGAGGATTTCGGGGAGGAGCGTCTACTCGACCTCTTCCGGGAATGCGCCTCCCTCGATTCCCGCGCCACGCTGGACCGGATTTTTGAAGAGCTTCGCCTCTTCGGCGGATCCTCTCCCTGGGAAGACGATGTTTCCGCCCTGGTGATCCGGGCGCTTGATTCCTGACAGTTGACAGTTTATGGGAGTCCTGCTAATTTATCGATTCAGGACTTCTTATTCCGTTTAGGGGGGATCTGTGCTCTACTCCAAAGCCAGTGAATACGCAATCCGGGCCATGGTCTATCTTGCCGAGCAGCCAGAAGGCGAACTGATCCAGTTGAAGGAAGTAGCCAAGAAGGAAGACATTCCCTTCCATTTTCTCGCCAAGACCATGCAGATTCTCTCGCGTAGAGGCTTGGTGCGCAGTCACCGCGGGCCCCGGGGTGGTTTCTGCCTTGCTCGGAAGTCTTCGGAAATCCGCCTCTACGACATCGTCGATCCCATTGATCACATCGCCAACTCCGATGAGATATGCATTCTGGGCATCCATCCCTGCAATGACGAGGCACCTTGCCCTCTTCACGATCAGTGGAAGGTCATCCGTTCGAACATCCGGGAGACTCTGGAGCACAGCACCCTCTATGACATGGTGGGCAAGCTGGAGGCCAAGCGGGCCCTGATGAAGGAGAAAGGCTTGACCCCGCCTCAGCAATAGCCTATATTCAGGATCAAGAAATCCGAATTGCCTTCGGGCGGAGCGAGTCGATGGACTGAGAGGATTTCGGAGAATCAATGGGCCGGTGATCTGGTCACCGTGGTAAGCAGTGAGGGGTAAGCTGAGGTCCGCTCTCCGGAACAGTGAGGGGGTTCTGATTCGCTTCGCCCTCTTTTATTGTGAAGCTCATCCCTGCCCTGGAATCTACTTCCTGATTTCCCTCAAGAGATGACCCAGTTCGGGCAGAATGATCCTGTTCATGGCCGTGTGTAGTGCCCCTGGGGAGCCGGGCAGGGCGAAGAGAGCCTGTTGTTTGCGGACACCCGCCAGGGCTCGACTGAGGATGCTGGCGGAACCGATTTCCTCGTAGCTCAATGCCCGGAAGAGCTCCCCAAATCCCGGAAGTGTGCGATCGCAAAGTCTCTCGACCACTTCCACGGTACCATCGCGCGTGGACACACCGGTTCCACCGGTCAGGATGACGGCATCGCAGTCTTCCAATTCGAGAAGGCGCAAGATGCAGGCTTCGATTTCAGAGGCTTCATCGGGGACAATATCCCGGGAGAGAACCCGGTGTCCCGCCTCTTCCAGAGCCTCCACAATCACGGGCCCTCCCCGATCACTGCGTTCGTCTCGCGTGTCGCTGACGGTGATCACAGCACAGGCGATGTTCTCCGGTGCTTCCCTGCGATGTTCTTCATGGGGTTTCATGTTCTTCTCATAGCACAGCAAGCCAGGATACGCTAGCCTGAAGCATGGACGCGCGAAAACAGGACATCCGGAGGAAGCTGCTTCGCTGGTTTGACGAGCATCGAAGCCCCATGCCCTGGCGCAATGATCCCTCGCCCTACCGTGTCTGGATTTCTGAAATCATGTTGCAACAGACGAGAGTGGCGACGGTGATTCCCTATTATGAACAGTTCATGCAACGCTTCCCCGACCTTCCCTCTCTTGCAGAAGCCGGGGAAGAGGAACTCCTCTCTCTTTGGAGCGGGCTGGGCTACTACTCCCGTGCCAGAAATCTCCACCGTGCAGCGAAGATCCTGATTCGTGAACACGGGGGAAACTTTCCCTGCGAAACAAGGCTCCTGAGAACCCTGCCGGGGATCGGGGAATACACGGCCGGCGCACTGGCATCCATTGCCTTCGGTCTGCCCGAAGTCTCGATTGACGGAAACCAGGTTCGGGTGCTCACGCGTCTGGAAGCCCTCGGAGGTGATCCCACCCGAAAGCCTCTCGCTGCTCAGCTTCGTGAACTGGCCGGGGAATGGGTGAAAGGCGAGAGACCGGGCGACTGGAACCAGGCAGTCATGGAGTTCGGGGCACGGGTCTGCAAGCCACAGAACCCGCAGTGCGGGGATTGTCTTCTGTCGGAACACTGTCTGGCTCTTACGGAAAAACGGGTAGGCGAAATCCCTGAATTGCCCTCCAGAGAACCGCCGGTTCCCATTGAAGTTCAGGTCGGTGTCTTTGAAGAGGGAGGGGAACTTCTCCTTTGCCGATTGAAGCGTCCCTTTCTTTCGGGAATGTGGAATCTTCCCTGGAGAGTGCGCAGGGGTGCGGGCCTTCTTGCAGAAGAGGAATGGGGGGATTTGGGCCTCCGGGTGCGGGAGGAGAGAGAGGTCGCGGAAACGAAGACCACGATTACCCGCTACCGGATTCTGCAGAAGAGAGTGGAGGGCCGGGCCGAGCTTCCCCCGGGAGATGAGTACCGCTACTTCAGTCCCGAAGAGTTGAAGTCGATCGGCCTTCCGGCCTTCAGCCGTAAAATTCTGAATCTCAGTACAGGGACTTGAGACAGTCCCAGCGCAGGTTCAGATAACTCGTTTCCGGCACTGCGGTCAGGTTTGTGGAGAGCAGAATGCTGTTGCAGGCTCCACCACAGGCGAAGGCCATCAGGTCCGGTGGCGGGCGCGGGCATTCTTCGAACTCTGCTAGTCGCCAGGCGAGAAAGTCGCTTCATCCCGGAACCTCCCAAAAGGAGCTTTCCATCCCTGTTTCTATTGTATACCTTTTTCGCCTGAAAGGAAACGAGGAAAGCAATGCCTTACGATCCTGCGACGATTGAGCCCAGCTGGCAGGCGATCTGGGAAGAGAAGAAGTGTTTTCGCGCGGAAGACGGGGGAGACCGCCCCAAGTTCTATGCGCTGGACATGTTTCCCTACCCCTCCGGCGACGGGCTGCATGTAGGCCACCCCGAAGGCTACACAGCCACTGATATCGTTTCGCGCTTCATGCGGATGCGCGGCTACAATGTTCTTCATCCCATGGGATGGGATGCCTTCGGCCTGCCTGCCGAAAACTATGCCGTAAAGACGGGAACGCACCCCCGGACAACCACGGAAAAGAACATCGGCAATTTCCGTCGCCAGTTGAAGATGTTCGGCTTCAGCTACGACTGGGATCGCGAGTTCGCAACCACGGATCGTGACTACTACAAGTGGACGCAGTGGATTTTCACCCTTCTCTATGAGAAGGGACTTGCCTACGAGGAAAAGGTTCCGGTGAACTGGTGCCCCGAACTGGGCACGGTGCTGGCCAATGAAGAAGTAATTGACGGCAAGAGCGATGTGGGCGGGCATCCCGTTGAGCGTCGGCCTATGCGCCAGTGGATGCTGAAGATCACCGAGTATGCCGATCGCCTCCTGGAAGACCTGGAGGATCTCGACTGGCCGGAGTACATCAAGGACCTTCAGCGCAACTGGATCGGGCGCAGCGAAGGCGCGGAAGTGGACTTCGGGGTTCCGGAACTGGGCGAGAGGTTGCGGGTCTTTACGACGCGCCCGGACACCCTTTTCGGTGCGAGCTACATGGTGATGAGTCCCGAGCATCCCTGGCTCGAGAGGATCTGCACGAAGGAATGTCGCGAGACCGTGCTTGCCTATTGCAAGGAGGCAGCGGGCAAGAGCGACATGGACCGACAGCTTTCCAAAGAGAAGACGGGAGTTTATTCCGGCGCCCATGCGATCAATCCGGTCAATGGCGAGAGCATTCCCATCTGGGTGGCCGACTATGTGATGATGGGCTACGGGACGGGAGCCATCATGGCAGTTCCCGCACACGACCAGCGGGACTGGGAGTTTGCCCGCAAGTTCGAGCTTCCCATTGTGGAAGTGATCAGCGGTGGCGATATTGAAACCGAAGCCTGGTCGGGTGACGGCAAACTCATCAACTCGCCTCTCATTGACGGGCTCGGGGTAGAAGAGGCTAAGAAGAAGATTACGAACTGGCTTGTCGAACAGGAATTGGGCGAGTCTGCAGTTCACTACAAGCTCCGCGACTGGCTCTTCAGTCGGCAGCGATACTGGGGAGAGCCTTTCCCGCTCCTCGAGCAGGAAGACGGGAGCTATCGCTCTCTCGGACTGGATGAACTCCCGCTCACTCTTCCCGAGGTGGATCGTTACGAGCCTTCGGGCACGGGCGAGGGCCCGCTTGCCACGATCAGCGACTGGATTTCTGTGGAGGATCAAGTCACCGGGAAACCGGCCCGCAGGTCGAGCAACACGATGCCGCAGTGGGCGGGCAGTTGCTGGTACTATCTTCGCTTCCTCGATCCCCGCAATCCGGACGAGGCCTGGAGCCGCGAGAAGGAAGAGTACTGGATGCCCGTGGACCTCTATCTCGGGGGAACCGAGCATGCGGTCCTGCATCTTCTCTATGCCCGTTTCTGGCACAAGGTGCTTTATGATCTGGACCTTGTCAGCACGAAGGAACCCTTTCAGAGGCTGCGCAATCAGGGAATGATTCTCGGCGAGAACGGCGAGAAGATGAGCAAGAGCCGCGGCAATGTGGTCAACCCCGACGATGTGATTCACGATTTCGGTGCGGATTCCCTGCGCCTCTTTCTTATGTTCCTCGGACCTCTCGAGCGAGACAAGCCCTGGAACACTTCGGGCATCGAGGGCATTCATCGCTTCCTGTCTCGTGTCTGGAGACTCATTCTTGATGAAGAGGATGAACTGCACGCTTCCATTTCGGATGCCCCGGCCGATGAGGAGACCCTGCGCATCCTGAACAAGACGATCGATGCGGTGACGACGATGACCACAGATCTTCGCTTCAATACGGCGATCAGCCAGATGATGGTCTTCGTCAACGAGATGATGCCCCGCGATCAGCGGAACCGCCAGGCTATGGAGAGTTTCCTGCTTCTTCTGGCACCCTATGCGCCGCATCTTGCCGAAGAACTCTGGCAGCGGATGGGCCACAACGATCCTCTTGCTCTGGAACCCTGGCCGGAAGTGGATTCCGCCTGGCTTGTCGAGGAAACGGTAACCGTGGTTGTGCAGGTCAACGGGAAGCTTCGTGACCAGTTTGATTTGCCGGTGGATGCCGACGAGGCTCTGGTGATGGAGTTCGTGGAGAAGAGCGAAAAGCTCCAGCCCTGGCTCGAGGGCAAGAAGATCGTGAAGACGATCTTTGTCCCGGGGAAACTGGTCAACCTGGTGGCGAAGTAGCTACCACTCACTGCGGAGAATGGCGTAGAGGAAGTGGTCCTTGCGCCCTTCCTCGTCGGGGGAGTAGGCAAGCAGGGTTCCCTCCCTGCGCATGCCGAGCTTTTCAGCGATCCTCTGGCTGGCGATGTTTGTGATGTCACAACTCAGCCAGACTCTCTCCAGATCCAGTTCCTCGAAGGCGTGGCCAATCAGTAGCCCGGCTGCACGCGTACAGAGCCCCTGCCCTGAACGGGAACTTTTCATCCAGTAACCGATTTCTGCGTCCTTGAAACGGGGGCGAATCGCATGAAGCCCAATGACTCCGAGAAAGAGCCGGTCTTCTGGTCGGAAGATGCCCCGGTGAAGGGCCTCGCCCTTCCGGTTTGAATCCAGAGCGTATTGCAGAAATACCCTGGCAGATTGAAGATCATAATCAGGGCCGGCCCAGGGGGCGAAGGGCATGAGTTCGGCCAGGCTCTCCTGCACTCCGTCCCGGATGGCCCGTGCATCGGACATGCGGAGGGGAAGGAGAAGGACCTTGGGGTCGGCAAGATGGGTGTCGGGACTCATGAACTTCCTTCTTCCCTGGCCAGTCCGATGCCCGTGAGCATCCAGAGCAGAAGGATGACTTCTCCATCGCCGAAGTACCATTCAAAAAGCCCTGCCACAAAGAAGGCTGCCCAGGCAGCGAGGACTCCCATAGTCCATTCGGAAGCAAGCGGAGGCGCTCGCCCTTCAGGATTAGTAGTCTGCCATCTGGCGTACAATAACTGCGGGATTCGAAAGAGAAAGAGCAGGACAAGGAAGAGTCCGGGAATCCCCCAGAGAACGGCAAACATGACGAGGTTGCTGTGGAGGTGGCCGTAGACCACGACATTTTCCTTCTCGTCTTCCTGAATGTAGCGCCCGTGAATTTCCTTGAGGTCGCAGTCGCCGAAGCCGGTCAGGGGACGGTCGCGGACCATCATTGCTCCGACCTTCCACATGTGCAGGCGTTGCCATTCGCTCTTGTAATCTTCTCCGCCCCGGAAGCTGGAGAGAAAGCGGTCCTGATAATGAGACGGGAGCAGAAGCCCCGTCAGAAGAAGCCCGAGAAACAAGAGAGGAAGGGCTCGCCGTTTTCTCAGGAAGATCAGAAAGATCAGTCCCGCCAGAAAGCCCAGCCAGCAGGAGCGGGTTTCCGTCAAAAGCAGTGCCAGCATCACGGGAAGAAGCGCGAGAAAGAAGCGTGCTTTCTTCCACTTCCATTCACCGGCAAAGAGGAAACCGAGAAGAGTCACTGCGCCCATGGCCATCAATGCGCCAGCTGTCATGGGATTCGTGGTCAGGGAGACGCGCGTGGAGTTTTGAAACTCCAGGGGTGTGGGGAAGTAGCCGAACTTCTGGGGCAGGGCCAGAAGGGAAGCACCCACGATGCCAAGAAGCAGCGCCAGAAGGTAGTGCTTGCGGCGTTCTTCTCCGGAGGCGGATTCAGCCAGCATCCAGATGAGGGGAAGTG
This sequence comes from Candidatus Krumholzibacteriia bacterium, assembly GCA_030748535.1. Lineage (NCBI taxonomy): Bacteria > Candidatus Krumholzibacteriota > Candidatus Krumholzibacteriia > Candidatus Krumholzibacteriia bacterium. The sequence goes on along the minus strand of JASMLU010000006.1, from coordinate 45,247 downwards.
CCAGCCAGCGCTTGAGATGAAACACGCTTTCCAGGCGGTTTTCCGCGAAGGGAAGGCTCAGGAAGATCCAGGCAAGAAAGAGCAGGAGGGGAATCTCCAGGCCCGTAAGCGGAGGCCTTCGCCCGCGGAAAAGCCCGGCGAGCCATGCCAGAATCGCAAGAGCGCTTGCCAGTTGAGCCAGGGCAATCGAAAAGGGCAGGCTTGCCAGAGCCAGAAGAAGAAAGGCGTGCTGAATCCGCTCACTCATTCCGGGCCACTCACATTTCCACAATGAGAGTCGAAGCCTCCCCGCCGCCGATGCACAAGCTTGCCAGTCCGCGTCTGCCGCCTTCCTGCTTCAGGGTGTGGAGAAGGGTCACCAGGATTCGTGCGCCACTTGCGCCAATGGGATGTCCGAGTGCCACGGCACCGCCCCGGGGATTGACCTTTGCCGAGTCCAGTTCCAGCAGTTGCGCATTGACGAGAGAGACCACGGCAAAAGCCTCGTTGAGTTCAAAGGTGTCGATGTCTCCTGCCTCCAGGCCCGCCCGTTCGAGAGCCTTTTGAACCGACTTGGCCGGCGCCGTCGTGAACCACTCCGGGTCCTGGGCTGCGGATGCCTGGGAGACGATTTTCGCCAGCGGTTTCAGTCCGCGCTTTTCCGCCTCCTCGGCCGCCATGAGAAGAAGTGCCGCGGCTCCGTCGTTGATGCTGCTGGCATTGGCCGCCGTCACAGATCCCTCGGGATCGAAAGCAGGCCGCAGGCTGGGGATTTTCTCAAAGCGCACGCGCCCGGCTTCTTCGTCTTCCTCCACGATGAGGGCATCGCCTCTTCTTTGGGGAATTTCCACGGGAACGATTTCTTCCCGGAAGAGCCCCTCGGCAATGGACTTCTGTGCGCGACGATAGCTCTCTTCGGCCAGACTGTCCTGCTCTTCGCGACTGAGCTTGCATTCCCGGGCGCAGAGCTCGGCGGCATTCCCCATGTGGTAATTGTGATAGGGATCCCAGAGACCGTCGTGAACCATTCCGTCCTTCATCTTCCAGTCGCCCATTCTCCGGCCTTCACGACTGCCGTCGAGATAGTGGGGTACCTGGCTCATGTTTTCCATGCCGCCGGCGATCACGCAATCAGCGTCGCCGCAGGCAATGGCCTGTGCGGCAAGCATGACGCTCTTCAGCCCCGAACCGCAGACCTTGTTGATGGTCATGCACTCAACCGATGTGGGAAGGCCCGCAGCGAGAGTGGCCTGCCGGGCGGGAGCCTGTCCCATGCCCGCGGGAAGGACGCAGCCCATGATGACTTCGTCTACATCCTCTCCCGGGACTCCCGCTCTTTCGAGCGCGCCTTTTATGGCAATGGCGCCCAGCTTGGGGGCCGGAACCGTGGACAGGTTTCCCAGGAAGGAACCGATGGGAGTTCTTGCGGCTGACAGAATGACAACATCACGGAGAGTATTCATGCTACCTCAATTCTGACCATGGCGGTGAGGGATGTCATCCTAGCGAAAGTCTCTTCCCCTTGCAAGACTCGCCGCTTGATTCCCGGTGAAAGAGTGGATAGCTTCATCGCTTCGGAAGGAATCCAGATGAGAAGGAAAGATCGACACGAGGAAAGCCTGATCCTCCCCGGGGTGAGGGCCGGCTCGGTGAAGGAGGCCTGGAAGCTGGCCTATCCCACCGTGATTGGCCAACTCTCGGTGACGGTCATGTGGACCGTGGACACGATCCTTCTCGGCCATGTGGGCAAGGTGGAACTGGCGGCGGCCGGTTTCGGCGGAGTTTTGATCTGGACCCTCTATACCTTCTTTGTAGGAACGATCGGTTCCGTGAACACCTTTGTCGCGCAATCCAAGGGCTCGGGCAATTCGGATCGCTGCCCTCACTTTGCCTGGCAGGGTCTCTGGCTTGCCCTGATTTCCGGGCTGATTCTGGGACTGATCACCTGGAAGTTCCAATGGATCCTGGCGGCCGCCCGCCCGGCACCGGATGTGATCGAGGAGTGTCTTCGCTACTCGCGTGCACGGCTCTTTGGCGCCTTCTTTCTGATGGGCACTTTTACCTTCCACAATTTCTTCCGTGGCGTCGGCGACATGAAGACCCCGATGCGCATTGCCATTGCCAGCAACCTGATCAATATCCTGCTGGATCTCGTTCTGATCTATGGCTGGGGTCCTTTCCCGCGCCTGACCACGCTGGGGGCGGGGATGGCAACGGCCATCGCGGATGTGTCTGCATTTTTCATGGGAGCCGCTGTCTTTCTCGGCCCGACTCTTCACCGGAAATACTCCACCCGCATCAATCGAGCTTTCCGCCCTGCCTTGGTCGGGCGTATGCTGAAGGTCGGCCTTCCCATGGGCGTACAGGCCTTTCTCGATATGGGAAGTTTCGCGGTCTTCATGACCATCATGGGGCGGCTGGGCACCACGCAGCTGGCGGCCAGCCAGATTGCCCTTCAGCTTTTGAGCTTCACCTTCATGCCGGCCGATGGAGTCGCCAAAGCGGCCACGACTCTGGTGGGACAGTACATCGGTGCGGGCAAGAAGCACTTGGCCGAGAAGTCAGGCTGGATTGTGGTGAAAATGAATCTCGCCTATTCACTTTTCATTGCGGTCTTTTTTCTTCTGGCCGGCGAATGGCTCTACCGCCTGTTCACCAATGCCGAAGATGTCATTCGTGCGGGAATGGCCATTATTCCCCTGATCGCTCTTTTCCAGTTGGTCGATGCTGTTCAGATGAGCTACTCCGGCTCCCTGCGAGGGGCCGGCGACACCCGTTTCACGATGTATGTCTATGCGGGAAGCTCCTGGCTGGTCTTCGTGCCACTGGCGCTCCTCTTTGCCTATCCTCTGGGCATGGGCATGGCCGGCGGATGGCTGGGCGGAGTGATCCACTTCACCCTGGTGAATATCGTCCTGACCTGGCGATTTACACGGGGCGCCTGGAAGTCCATCGAGATCTGATTTCTCCTCAAGTTTCCAGCAGGAACACCGATACCTATCAATGATACCCGAGACTCTCCGTCGGAGTGTTTCGCATTGATCCCCGGGAGGCATCATGAGGTTCCTGCGTTTCCTGTTCCTGATCGTCTTGCTCGCTTCGCCGGCCATGGCCGAGGTCTATACCTCGAACTGTGAGGGTGTCATGAGCTTCACCTATGACGCCAACCCCAACGGGGTATTCCCCGATGAAAGTGGATACGGGGACTTCGTCAGCATGGATGGAAGCTACTGGATGCTGCTCGGTTTTCCGCCGGCCGACGGGGAGGATTCCGACTGGTATGTGAATCCCCAACTGGATTACACCGGGCTGATTCTGGGAATGTATCCCTTTGAGATGACGGTCAATGAAGAGGGTGCGAGGGCTGTCCTGCAGGGGCAGGTGATTGCGGAAAAAAGCTGGGAAGAGATGGGCTACCTCTGGATCGCGGGCTTTGGCGTACACATGGGCTGCTACCCGACTCCGGCCGATGCCTTTCCCGCCGACCCGGATCGACTCGTCGGCGCTTACGCCAGCGATCTCGACTCGGACGGCCAGACGGATACTTTTTGCGAGATTGCAGGCAATGGCGGGGTCCACCAGTATGAAGGCGATCACTTCCGCAGCTTCACTTGGCTCTCCCTGAACAGCGAAACGGTGACCGGGAGTTTTGCCGACTGGCTCGACGAGAAAGTCCCCGGACTCCCCACAGACCTGATTCGTGAACTGGGCCTGGAGTTCTTCGCGGACATCGAAGCAGGCATCTTTGCTCTCGGCGGTCCGGTCTCCGGTTATGATGCGGTGGGAAGCGGACTCTTCTCCTATACGGTCACCGCCGTGGAGACGAATACCTTCGTCGAGGAGTCCAGCTGGAGCCGACTCAAGGCCAGCTACTAGGGCGAATAGACTTTCAGGGCCTCTGCCAGCGCTTCGAGCGCAAGGCGGAGGTCTTTTTCATTCAATACATAGGCAATGCGAATCTCGTCGAGACCGAGACCTTCGCTCGCATAGAAACCGGCGGCGGGAGCGACCATGAGCGTGCTTCCCTTGTGGCGGAAATCGCTCAGGAGCCAGGTGGAGAAGTGTTCCGCGTCTTTCAGGGGCAGGCGGGCCACCGTGTAAAAGGCGCCTTCGGGGCGGTGGGCCATGACCCCGGGAATCGCCCGGAGTCCTTCGTAGAGACAGTCCCGTCGGCGGGAGAACTCCTCAAGCACCCGGTCCAGATAATCTCCCTTTGCATTGAAGGCTGCTGCCGATGCCATCTGGTCGAGAGTGGGGGGACAGAGGCGGGCCTGCCCGAAGCGAAGGGCGGAGTCGAGAATCTCCGCATTGTGCGTGGCCAGATATCCGACCCTTGCGCCACAGGCGCTGAAGCGCTTGCTCACGCTATCAAGCATGATCACCCGGTCCTCGACTCCTTCAAGATGAAAGGCACTCGTAAAGGCTGCGCCGTCGTAGACAAACTCGCGATAGACCTCGTCTGCCAGAAGGTAGAGACCCTCTTCAGAGGCCAGATCGGCAAGAGTCTGCATCTCGTCTCGTGAGTAGACCACTCCCGTTGGATTGCCGGGGTTGCTGAAGAGGATGGCGCGGGTTCTGTCGTTGATCCGCTTGCGGAACTCCCCGGGAGAAGGCAGGCGGAATCCATTCTCCACATTGGCGGGAACCGCTACGATCTTTACGCTCGCCGCCGAGGCAAAGCCCAGGTAGTTCGTGTAGAAGGGTTCGGGTACGAGAACCTCATCGCCGGCATCGCAGGTAGCAAGAAGGGCGAAGAGAATGGCCTCGCTTCCTCCCGTGGTCGTGATGACCTCTTCAGGCGATAGCTCCACCTTCCAGGCTTTCCAATAGTCGGCCACGGCTTTGCGAAACTCGGGAATCCCGGCACTGGGGCCATAGGCGAGAACCGGATCCCGGTAATTGCGATAGACCTCGAGCATCTCCGGGGGAGTCTCGATGTCGGGCTGGCCGATATTGAGATGGTAGACCTGCGCTCCGGAGGCTTTTGCCTCTTCGGCAAAGGGGGCCAGCTTGCGGATCGGGCTGGCCGGAACCTGATGTCCGCGGTCGGAGAGTTTGACTTCGCTCCTCATCCTCGCACCTCGCTTTTTAACAGGGTAGGAAAGGAGGGGCTCTTTTTCCAGCCTTCTTTACCTTTCCGCCTTTTCGTCAGACAGGGCAGGAAACAGGACACAATGTCATGTTGTTGTACGGACAGCTTGGCAGGAATCTGCTGGTCTTTGGCTCGGTCGGATAGCAAGAGAGGCGTATTTCTTTGCAAAATCGCGAGTTACGATCTTGTTTCATTATTGGCACCGGAAATGCGATAGGGGGGCCTGAGACGAGGGCTATGCCCATACACAAAAAGGAGAACCCCATGACGATGGTCAAATACAATCCCCGGATGATGAACCCCTCACGCGAGATGGATCGGCTTTTCGACAGTTTCCAAGCTTCCCGCAATTGCGACTGCTCGCCGCTCACGGACATCCTCGAGAGCGATACCGAGTTTGAGCTGCAGGTCGAGCTTCCCGGTTTCGAGAAGAAGGATCTCACGATCCGCACCGAGAACCAGGTGCTGATCCTCAGTGGCAAGCGCGAGCAGGAAGAGGAGAGCCGCAAGGCTCATCGCCAGGAGCGTCACTTCCGCGGCGAGTTCGAGCGTCGTTTCCGTCTTCCCCGCGAGACCGACAGCGAGAAGGTCCAGGCCGAGATGAGCCATGGTCTTCTCACGGTGAAGATTCCCAAGAGTGAGCAGATGATCGGTCGCGAGATCGAGATTTCCTAGAGAAGTGCAATTCCCCCTTACGCAGGCCCCCGCCATTTGGTGGGGGCTTGCTTTTGTTTTTCGCTTCGACTAGATTGGATGCCCTCGGGCCCATAGCTCAGCTGGTAGAGCGCTGCGTTCGCAATGCAGAGGTCAGGAGTTCGACTCTCCTTGGGTCCACCATCGTGGGCGGTTAGCTCAGGTGGGAGAGCGCATGCTTCACACGCATGAGGTCACTGGTTCGATCCCAGTATCGCCCACCCCACGAAGGCCCCTTCGCAAGAAATTGCGGAGGGGTTTTTACTTTCCTTCCATTTCCCCTGAGGCGGCGATGGTGCTGGTCAGTGGTTGTCACTTCTCCGACTGCCACTACATCAATGCGGTCGGGTGGACGCAGAAGAGAATCGAGAAGCTCTGGAACCGTCTGGAACGACTGGGTATTCGCCCCGAGCGCATGCAGTTGGAATGGATCTCGGCTGCCCCACTGCTTGACAGGGTAAGCCGCGCTTACTAGTCTGCCTCCGAAATCCAATGCCCCGAGGGTTTCGGGGGACCTGAACCTGCATGACTAAGGAGAACAAGCATGCGGAAACTGATGTTGAGCCTGCCTCTTCTCACTCTTCTCGCCACGGGAGTTCTTGCCGAGATCGTCTTCAATGGAGACGCCATCGTGCGCCCCCGAATCGACAGCAAGGCGAACTGGGGCGATTCACTCGAAACGTCCGATACCTATGTCCTCTACCGTGCGCGCCTGAACGCCAAAGCCGACATCGGTGGCGGCTACTACTTCAACGGACGCCTGGGCACGAACAATGACGCCTACTGGACCGGCAAGTTCGGCGACAACATTGGCGATGATGCCACCGGAACCGATGCAACTGCACGCGGCGGCATCAGCTGGATGGAACTCTACTTCGGCTACAAGTCCGACAGCTACAGCTACCAGATGGGGCTGCTTCCTCTCTCCGATTTCGCCGACCCGGCTCTCGACCTGCACCGCTATCCCGATTCCCCCGTGGACCTTCCCTGGGTCATCTTAGGCCGCCATGCGGCAACCGGCTTCGTGGCCAACTTTGCGGGCCTGAATGCCTACCTGAGCCTCGATGACAATGTCACCAACAGCAGTGATGATGGTGCGACGACCACCGAGTTGAAAGACGAGAAGACCTTCGGCGTGAACTACCATCTCGGTCTGGCCGGCTTTACCTTCACCCCTCTTTACATGACGACCATGGCCGATGATGGCAGTGCCGCTCCGACGACCTATGGCATCGGCTTCTCCGGTCTCAGTATCTCCGGTTTCGATCTCTCCGCGCACTATTACATGACGAAGAACGAGGCGGACGACACGACCCTCTACGATGGCAACCTCATGCGTTTCAAGGCTGCCGGCAATGGCTTCACCCTCTGGTATGACATTGCCCAGTACAACGAGGGCGACCCCGCGACGAGCTATGACTTCTCATACATCTGGGCCAGCTATGAGCACACTCTTTACAGTGGCGAGCATGGTTCCTTCAGTGTCAGGCCCACCTATCGCCTGGCAACCAAGACCAGCGAAGGCATGGATGATGAGAGTCGCAACAAGATGGAAGTTACTTTCCTGATGAAGTTCTAGCGCATTGGATGGAATGAAAAAGCCCCGGGAAACCGGGGCTTTTTTTTTCTTCGAGTGGAGCTACGGGATCAGTAGAGAGCCTTGAGCACAGACCAGGAGCTTCCCTCGACGGCCGTGTCATCGCGGGCGAAGATCTTGCCCACCCAGCGGCTGTGATAGCCGTCGGGAAGGTCGAGCGCATCGCTGGAATTGATGGTGAATTGCAGGGTCCACTCCAGATCGGCCAGTGGTCCGAGATCAGCGCGTCGACTTCCATCGGTGAAGAGGCAATTTCCCAGAAAAGTTCCGATCCCCATGACTTCACTGTGAATCAGGGTTCCCTCCAGAACCTGCCCGGAGAGAATGGAGACGCCGTTTTCTGCGGTCTCCAGACCCTGTTCGGGAGAGGAGCCGTACTGGAAGTCGAAGCTCTCGTCCTGAAGCATGGCCACCGAACCGCCGACGATTTCATAGCGTCGGCTGAAAGCGGTTCCTTCCTTGGATGTGATGCGCATTCCCATGACTACCCAGGTCACCTCATAGCTATCAAAATCCAGTTCCAGAGGTGGGTTTTCCGGCTGGTCCGGAGTCAGGAACCCCAGGGCACTGAACTCCCCGTCCACCTCGATGCTGTCAGTGAAGGAATAGCCTTCTTCAAAGAGGCTGTAGCAAACTTCTTCGGCATAGAGAGATGCGGGCAAGAGAACTGCTACTGCAAGAATCGCAAGAGTTCTTCGTTTCATGCCTGACCTGCTTTCCCGAGTCCACCCGGAGTCTAGAAAATCGACTTGATTCGACTCCAGGAGCTGGCGAGTGTCGCCGTTCCCTCTTCCGACCAGATTTCTCCATTCAGGGAAAGGTCATAGCCTTCCGGGACGCTCGGATCTCCCGGAGGAATGAGGGCTCCCCCGAAGGCATAGGCCACGGAGGAGAAGAAAGAAAGAGCCGTTCCACCGCTGAGAGCAATGTTTCCCTCAAAGAAACCCATATTGAGTTCGCGGTAGAGAACCATCGTAAAAGCAGAGAATTCGCCGGAGAGCCAGAGCAAGCCATCGGTGAAAGTGGAGGGGGGATTCCCGATGTCGTGCGGCTCACTCCAGTCGGAGTTCTGCTGCCAGTCTTCGTAGATCGAGAGAACTCCCTGCTCGAAACTGATCACCGAGGAAGAGCCGTCAAAGACCTCGCCCTCGGAAATGAGACCTGTCACACAGAGAGTATATTCGTTTGCATCGGAGTCGTAAGGGAAATTGGCGTGAGGTGCCGTGGCATTGATCACGCGGGTAATAAGATGTATTTCGTCGCCGGGGTCCGAAGACTCGAAGCCGTTTTCCTCGTAGCCGAAACCCTCGAAGAAGAGGATTACATTCTCGGCGCTAACTGAACTAACAGCAATGAACAGGAAAACAAGAAGTGTCAGTGCCCGCATGATGAACCTCTCCCGAAATACATCCTCCTGCCGGAAAATGGCAGAAACTCCATACTTAATTATCCCCGATCTGCTCCCTGAAATCAAGCCGCTCAGCCCAATTCAGGTAATCGTCCCTACATCTTCGATGGAAAGAACCAAGCCCTCGGGGTTCTCACTGGGATGCAGCTCTTCCAGTAAGTCCATGCAGTCATTGACCTTGGAGCTATTCAGGATCAGGAGGCATTCTCCGCTTTCCTCCAGTTTCTAATTCCAGAAATAGAGGCTCCGGGCTTTGGGGAGAATCTGTGCGCAGGGCACCAGCCTTGCCTCGACCAGCCTGCGGGCCAGAGTCTCGGTCATTTCCATGTCGGGCGCAGAACTCAGGATGATATTCAGGTCGCTGGGTCGCATTCCTCTTCCTCCAGTGTAAATCCCCGTCGATAGGCAGAAGTCGCTGCATCGGGTATATCCAGAAGCCCGGCCAACTCCGCAGCCTTGAGTGCAAGTCCCTGAAGAGCCAGGCGCACGCAAAGTCCCTCCTCCAGACAATCAAGGGCCAGCAGGGTCGGGCGGGCATCCCCGGTTCGGGATTTCCCTTTCTTGACCCGGGTGATTTCCAGACTCTCCCGTGCGAGAAGTTCCCGGCAGCGCTCTTCCAGATCCGCCGGGATGCTCTCCAATGGGAGAATCATTTCAAGGCTCTCAAGGCGTGTTCTCATGGGGCTGCTTTCCCCGCAGACAATGTCCAAAATCTCAAGACCGGGAGGCAGGATCGGGCGAAGACGCGCGAGGATTTCCTCCTTGGGAACCTGGCGCTTCAGAAGAAACTCCAGTTGCTCACCCCGGCTTTCCATTCCCTGGGGAAGAGCCGGCGTGAAGCTGATTCTTGGGTGGGGGTGATAGCCCTGAGAGTAGAGAATGGAGAGCCCGGCGCGCCGCAGACTGCGCGGCCAAAGGCGAAGAAGATCCAGATGGCTGAGGGAAGTTGCCGGATGAGACTTGGAGTAGAGAATCCGACAGCGGTAAGAACCCGTCTCCACTTCCGGAAGGGTCTCTTCGGCGGCCTCCTCCATTTCCCGGTGAAAGTTCAGCCGCTCGGTTTTCATGGCATCCAGATCGCAGGCCACTCCGCAATGATAGCAAAGCAGCGCGTCATCGAGTCCCTTCTCGGCCTCCTCTGGCGTTGCAGGGTGAAGGAGCTTGCCCCGCGGTTTCGAGCAGGGAGGTGAGAGACGATCCCGCATGCTTCGCTGATACTCCCGAAGAAGGAAGACCTGCTCCACTCCCGGATCGAGGTGATCCCAGGGAAGGCGGGAATCGACGGGCAGGGTGCCCAGGTAGGGGCCGGGATCCAGGCCCTCTTCTTCCAGAGCCTCCTTCCAGAGCGCGGGACGAAAGTGCTCATCCCAACTGTCAAAGCGGCAGCCCTTCCTCCAGGCCTTCTCCACGACCGTCGACAGTCGACGGTCTCCCCGACTGAGAATGGCTTCCAGTTCGCTGGTCTTGCGGTCATGCCACTTCAAACCCAGCCCGGCTCTGCGGGCGGAATACTTCAGCGACTCCTGCTTTCGAAGCAAGTCGTCGGGGGATTCCATGGCGCACCACTGGAAGGGCGTGTGAGGCTTGGGGATGAAGTTGGAAACCGATACCGTTACTTCAGCGCGTCGCTTGCGTTCGGGCATGTTCAAGCCCACTTCACGACAGTTCTTCCCCATGTCCACGATGCCAGCTACATCTTCCCTCGTTTCTGTGGGAAGGCCGATCATGAAATAGAGCTTCAGGTGATTCCAGTCTCGCTCGAAAGCCCGTCGGGCGCTTTCGAGAATCATCTCTTCGGTGATGTTCTTGTTGATGACATCCCGCAAGCTCTGGGTGCCGGCCTCCGGTGCCAGGGTCAGGCTGGTGGCACGGACCTTTGACAGGTCATCAAGGAGGCTCTCGGGCAGACCATAGGCCCGGAGGCTGGATAGGGAGAGGCTGACGCGCTCGGGCTCCAGGCGGCGGCTCAGTTCCCGGACGAGGGGAACGATGGCGCTGTAATCGGCCGTGCTCAGGCAGGAAAGACTGACCTCATCGTAGCCGGCCTCATGGATACCCTTGAGAACGGTGTCGATCACCTGACTCGGCGGGCGTTCTCGCACCGGTCGGTAGATCATCCCCGCCTGGCAGAAGCGACATCCTTCCGTGCAGCCTCTGGCCAGCTCGATGGCATGGCGATCGAAGATGGCCTGATTGTCTGCTACGGGAGTGTCCGTGGGGAAGGGGTAATCTGCTAGGTCGGCGACCTGGGCTCTTGTGACAGGAAAGGGAAGTTCCTGGTCTTCCGGTTTGCGAATACAGACCAGTCCCGAGAGAGGATCCTCTTCCAGCGAGTAGAGCGTTGGCACATAACGGCCGTCTCCGCCGAGAGCCAGGCGTCGCAGAGCCTCCTTACGAGGGACTTTGTCTTTGCGCAGGGAAAGCCATTCCTCCAGGATTTCCTGAAGTGCCTCTTCGCCGTCCCCGATCAGAATCAGGTCAAAAAAGTCTGCGACGGGTTCAGGAGAAAAACAGACCGGCCCTCCGGCGATGACCAGAGGATCGTCGTCGTTTCTCTTTTCGCTGTGCAGGGGAATGCCGCAAAGATCGAGCATGGTCAGGACATTCGTGTAGCTGAGTTCATATTGAAGCGAAAAACCCACGACATCAAATTGGGAGAGAGGGCTGGCAGTTTCGAGACTGAGAAGAGGAAGCCCGGTACTTCGAAGTTCGCTTTCCATGTCCGGCCAGGGACAGAAGGCCCGTTCGGCCGCCAGACCTTCGCAAGCATTGACCCGGGAGTAGAGGATCTTCATTCCCATGTGGCTCATTCCCAGTTCATAGACCTCCGGGAAGCAGAGAGCCACACGACCCCGTAGATCGCCGGGATCCTTGACACACTCCTGAAATTCACCTCCGCGGTATCGTCCCGGTTTCAGGACGCGCGGGAGGATTTCATCGTATGGATGACTCATGAAATGCCCCTCTCCTGCCGGGAATATACCAAGGCTTTGGCAGGAGGGGAAGGTGGCAGCCCGGTGGATCAGGCGCCGGCGTTCTCTTCCTCCAGCAATTCAAGAAAAAGTTCCTCCATGGCATTGCAGGCCGTCAGGACTTTTCGCGCCTTGAGAAGTCCGGTGGCCTCTACCAGTTCACCCACATTCTTTTCTCCCTCTTCCAGCAGATGGATCATCCGGGTTCTGCGAGGATTGCTCATGACCTTACAGAGAGAGGAATGTAGCTTCAGAAGACGATCTTCTTCGAGTTTCAGTCGGTCGGAATGGTGTTCTTCCATTTCGAGCTCCCATTTGAGGAACAAAGAAGCATTCCCCGCAGAGGAAGAAAATGTCAAGAGGCGAAGATTTCTTGCTCTGCAGTACTGCCTGTGATAGATTCTCTGCGTCCACACAGACTTGGTGGCCAAGGGCTTTTGCCTGCGGCATAATAGGGAAGCGCGGTGAAAATCCGCCACGGTCCCGCCACTGTGATGGGGAGTTTGCCACAAGCCACTGGAGTACCGGGAAGGCGGCGACTGGAACCTCCCTCAGTCAGGAAACCTGCCAGGATCTGCGTCCACCATCTCCTTCGAGTGAAAGGAGTGGGAGGCCTTGCGTTTCCTCGGCATCCCCGGATTGATTTTTCTTTTCGGCCTTTCGGCTTCCGCCGAAGAGCGGATCCATGCCTGGTCCGATTCTGTTTATGTCATGCCTGCCATTGAAGTTCGGGCAGAGGCAGTCGAACAGTTCGCCATCCGGGAGGCCGAGAGCATTGCGCGGGAAGTGATTCTCCCTTCGCAGAGTCCTCACCGTTTGCCTCTGCCCGAAGAGTATCTGAAAGAGGCGGCCGGGCTGGAGCTTCGTCGTTACGGAGGGCTTGGTGCCTTCAGCACCGCAAGCCTCCGGGGCTCGAGCGGGCAGGAAGTGGCCGTCTATCTCGACGGCGTGGATCTGCGTCATCCCATGAGCGGCAGCACTCTTCTGGGCGATCTGCCTCTGGCCGGGGTCGAGAGAATTGAAATCTACCGGGGTTCTTCCCCCGGGGAACTGGGTGCCGGCGCTCCGGCGGGAACCATTCATGTACTCAGCGGAGATGCAGAGGGCCGGCAACTTGCCCTTGGAACAGGCAGCTACGGATTGACCCGCGCCAGTTTCTCGACCCGAGCCCGGGGACCCTGGGGAAGCCGGGCTTCGATTGCTGCCACCTGGCTTTCCAGTGAATCTGACTTCCAGTACCTTGACCGACGGGGAACAAATCACAACAGCGAGGATGACACTCTTCGGCTTCGCAGGAACGCCGACTTTCGCGGTGCCGATCTTCAGACTCGCCTGAGCCGGGGAAGCACCGACGATCGCACGGGTCGCTGGCTCCTCAGTGCCCGTTTTCTCTATCGTGAAAACGGGATCCCGGGCAGCGAATCCCTGCCCAGCGATTCCACCCGTTCCCGCCGCATCGGGCAGGACTATCGCCTGGGCTGGAAGAGCGGGCTGGTCTTTCAACAGGCACGACTGGAGGGTCTGATCTGGCGGAGGGATGCCCTCACCCGCTTCCTGAACCCTGCTTCGGAGACCGGTCCCTTCCTCAATTCCGATGAAACTCTTGACCAACTGATGAGCGAGGGCAGTCGCCTTCGTCTGGACTGGTACCGACTTCCCTTTCATCTGCTTCTCAATGCCGAACTGCAAAGAGATCGCTTTCTTCCCGAGAATCTGAACCCTCGCAAAGGCAAGGGTTATGAAAGAAGGCGCGAGACGGGGAAGTGGTCAGCGGAATCGAGACTGGAACGGGGACGCGTATTTGCGAGCTTTGCCTACGGAGAAGATACTCTCTTTGACAACTATCATGGCCCTCCCAGCCTGCCCTGGCTCCCGGGAGTCGAAAAACCCCGGCGTGAGACTTTTTCCCGCTTCCGCCGATCTGGACTTCGCGCCGACCTCTACCGGGGGCGCCTCCTGGAAGCGAAACTCAAGGCAAACCTCCATGAAGGATACCGCCCTCCCAGTTTGCTGGAGCTCTTCGGGCAGGATGTCTCTGTCGAGGGAAACAGCAATCTCCTTCCCGAACTGGCCCTGTCCCGGGATCTGGGACTCCTGCTTCAACTGGAGGGCGAAAGGGGCGAACTGTGTCTGGAGGTCTTCTTCTTTGACCGGGAAATGGAACAGCAGATTCTCTTCCTTCGAAACAGCCAGAACTCCGTGCGAGCAGAGAACCTGCAGGAGAGCCGGGTGCGAGGTCAGGAGTTGAGCCTCTCCTTTCGCTCCCGCTCCTGGTCAGGACGCCTGAATGCCCACTGGCAGGATGCCCGGGATCGGGGGGACAATCCCGTCTATCGTAACAAGTCCCTGCCCTATCGTTCTCCCCGGAAGGTCTTTGCCCGCCTCGCTCGCCGGATGAAGTGGCTGTCCCTCTTTGCGGAGCTGGAATACCGCGACGAGGTTTTCACGGACCGCTACAACGATCCCGAAAAAAGCCTGCCCGCCTCGACACTTCTGGGTGCCGGGGCTTCCCTGCCCCTGGGGGAAACATGGCGGGCGAGTCTTGAAGTCATGAACCTGGCCGATCAACGCTGTGAGGATATCCTCGGCTATCCCCTGCCCGGCCGAAGCTGGACCCTGAACCTGGAATGGAAGACACCATGAAGATCAAACTCGATCTTTGTCTGCTCCTTTTGCCCCTGCTTCTTCTTGCCGAAGACCGGGTCCATGCAAGCTGTACGGATTATTCCACGGGGATGCTGAGTGCTTTTGCAGCGGAAAATCCCTGGACCGTGTACAGCGATCTTCTTTCCCTGCATTCCGATGCCGTATTGCGCTGGCAGGGCGGGCAACTATGCGTCATCCACCGGATGGGTGCCGACAATATTCAGGTGATCGATCCGGACAATGGCTATGAAACACTCAGCCAGTTCAGCGTCGGAACGGCATCCAATCCCCAGGATCTCGTGGTCTACGGGGAGAAGGCCTGGGTAAGTCGCAATGACGAGAACCTGCTTCTTCAGGTCGACTGGCCGGAAGGAACGGTCTGTGGCGGCATTGATCTTTCTGCCTGGGCCGATGCCGATGGTCTGGCAGAGCTTGGCTGTATGGCCAGAGTCGGCGACCGGCTCTTTGTTTCCATCCAGCGACTGGACCGGGATTATTGGTGGTTGCCGGTGGGAGACAGTTATCTGGCCGTTGTGGACCTGCCCAGCGAGAGCCTCCTCGATGTAGACCCCGTGCAGGAGGGAGTGCAGGCCGTCCGGCTTCCCCTGAGCAATCCTGTCGGGGAGATTCAGGTTTTTCAGGGCCAGCTCTATCTTTCCTGCCCTTCTTCCTATGGGCTCCTTGATGGCGGACTTCTGCGCGTGGATCCCGAGACCTTTGAATGCACGATCCTGGCGAGCGAAGAGGAGTTGAATGGAGATCTCGGGGATCTGGCCATTGAGAATGAAAGCCTGGCCTATGCCATCGTCGGGGATGCCTCCTTCAATACGCACCTCTATCGCCTGGATCTTGGCGCTTCCACTGCGCCGGAACTATTTGTGGCGGGCGCAGGCTGGGTCTTCACGGATCTGGAAATCCACGAGGATCAACTCTATGCCACCGACCAAAGCTGGGGAGCTTCGGGTGTGAGGATCTATGACTCCGTCAACGGGGACCTTCTGCGGGACACCTTCTCCCTGGGTCTTCCTCCCTATGACCTTCTCGCCCCCGAGAGCGGGGATACCGGAAGCGGGGAGGCACCTGAAACCGGAGGGAAGCTGTCGGCCTGGCCCAATCCCTTCAACCCGCAGGTGAGGATTAGCTGGGACGGGATGCCCGAGGGCCCGGCCCGGCTGGAGGTTTTTGATTCCTCCGGTCGCAGGGTGGCGAGCCTGCTTGAGGGTTTCCAGGAAGGACGGGGAAGTGTCGACTGGCGGAGCGAGGATCTTCCCGCGGGAGTCTATCTGGCAAGGCTTGTTTCCGGGGGAATGCAGAAGAGCATGAAACTGGTTCTGGTCAAGTAAGCGGCTTCTTCAGGCTCCGGGAAGATGGCGCTCTGCGTGATAGCTGGATCGCACAAAGGGCGCGGATTCCACGATCAGGAATCCCATGGACAGGGCCAGCTGTTTCAGCTCCTCAAATTCCTCGGGAGGAAGAAAACGCTCCACCTGCAGGTGTTGGCGTGAGGGTGGCAGGTATTGACCGAGGGTCAGGACCTCACAGCCGCTTTCCAGAACTCTTTCAAGAGCGGACAGAAGCTGGAAGCGGCTTTCTCCCAGACCCAGCATCAGGCCGCTCTTTACACGCAGAGGGTAGTGCTTCTTCCAGGAATGGGCGTGGCGGAGAACCGAGAGGGAACGCTCGAAGTCCGAGTCCGTGCGAACGCTTCGGTACAGCTCCGGAACCGTCTCGACATTGTGACTGAAGACCGCCGGCCTTTCCTCAAGAACACGGTCGAGAGCTTCCGGGTCTCCCTGAAAGTCGGGGGCCAGCGTTTCCACGCTCACGGAAGGCTCGAGCGAGTGGATGGCCCGGATAGAAGCGGCCCAATGCCCGGAACCTCCGTCGGGAAGGTCATCCCGGTCTACGCTGGTGAGAACCACATGGCGACACTTCATGCGGGCAACGGCCTCGGCAAGTCGGGCCGGTTCCCCGGCGTCCAGTGCCTCCGGCTTGCCCTTGCCGACGCTGCAGAAGCTGCAGTGGCGGGTGCAGGTGTCGCCGAGAATCAGAAAGGTCGCGGTTCCCGCGTTCCAGCACTCGTGGAGATTGGGGCAGTTCGCATCGCGGCAGACGGTGTTCAGGGAGAGGTCTCCGAGCAGCTTTTTCAGCTCCCGGTACTCCTCGCCTGTTTCCAGTTGAACCCTCAACCAGTCCGGTCTGCGTTTCTGTTCCCGCATTCTGCCTCCCTGCCCAATGTAGTTCCGGGAGCCTGCGGAGTAAAGCACAGGGCGAAAGCCGGTTGACCCTTTCTCCCCGATGGGCTTATCTCTCTCCATGCGTATCATACTTATCCTGATGGTCTTGCCCCTTTTGTCCCAGGCTCTCTTCTTCTCGGTCGAACCGGAAGTGGAGATTCAGGGCGAAGAACTTTTGCTTCGCTGGGAAACCAGTCGCCCTGTGCCCGCAACTCGTGTGAGTTTCGGCATCGAGATGCCGGATGACCCATGGAGAAGCCCCCGCTGGCGTTTCGTCCTTCGGGAAGAGGGTGACAGTCTTAGAAAGCGTCACGAGGTGGCCTTTCCCCTGCGCCGGGCGGAATATTCCAGCAATGATGTCAAGTCTCTTGCTGACAAGGGGGGAGAGCTTCTGGCGCGGATCGAATCCTGGGATCCGAAGTGGAATTCACTGAATTACCATGAACTGCGTTTTGCCTATGCCTGGCAGGACAGTCAGCGTGTCCTTCGTCCAGCTCTCAAACTCGGGCCCTGGATAGACCGGGTCGGACCTGACTCTGCCTGGCTGAGTTGGACTCTCGATCGCAAGTCTCCGGTGGAAGTCGTGTGGGGCCCGGAGGGTGGTTCCACAGAAAGGCTCCGGCTACCTTCCAGTCGTTCCATGGAACTGGAACTCTCGGGACTCAAGCCGGACCAGCTCTACGAGTACCGGATTCTTCTTCCCGGCGATCTTCAGCCCCGGACATGGACCTTCCGAACAGCCCCGGAACCGGGCCAGTGGCCGGAATCCGGAGAGCTTTCCTTTGCCTTCATGTCGGACAGCCGTTCCGGAGCCGGAGGGGGAGCCGAGAGTGTTCAGGGCACGAACCGCAGAATGTTGCGCAATCTTCTCTCCCAAGCGGAGATGTCCGGGGTGGATTTCATCTGCTTCGGAGGCGATCTGATCAACGGTTACACGGCTGACCCGGAAAGCTATCGCCGGCAACTGGATTCCTGGAAGAAGGCGGCAGAGTGCGTGGGGCCGAGGATTCCGATCTACGAGGGCATGGGGAACCATGAGATGCTGGCCGACTTTTTCCCCGGCGAAAAACACTCCGGTCACGGCATGCCTCCCTATCGGGATCGCAAGGGCGCAGAAAACAGCGAGAGCCTCTTTGCCGAGGCATTCGTGAATCCGCTCAATGCGCCGGCGACACCGGGCCGGGATCATCCTCCCTTCCGTGAAAATGTCTACTCCTTCGACTATGGCCCGCTTCATGTCGTTGCACTCAACAATACTTATGATGTGTCCAGCCATCCCGATTCCCTCGGTGGCTATCGCGAAGGGGAACTTCCCGAAGAGGAACTCGCATGGCTGGACCGGGATCTTGAAGATGCCCGCAAGAGAGGGCTCTCCGAGTTCTTCGTCTTTGCCCACGAGCCGGCCTTCCCCTGCGGAGGGCACGCAGGCGATGGCATGTACTGGAATGGCCGGATCCCGGAGATGCTCGAGATGCGCGCCCGTTTCTGGGACATCCTCATGCGGCACGAGGTGCGGATTGTCTTCTTCGGGGACGAGCACAATTTCAGCCTGCTTCGCGTGGACGAGAGACTGGGCGAGCAGTACCGGACACCGGTCTGGCATGTGGTCAGCGGGGGTGTGGGAGCGCCCTTCTATGCCCGCGACAAGAGCCTGCCCTGGGCAGACAAGCTCTCTGCCTTCAGTACCATCCAGCACTTCTGCAGGATCCGCCTTGACTCCGATGGCCTGAGCATTGAAGCTCGCGACATGCGGGGTCGTATCCTTCATCAGGAAACCCTGAGGAAGAGATAAATGAGAAGAGTCTCGACAATTCTGCTCCTGCTTCCTCTTGTCCTTGCCTGTGAAGGGGAGGGGCCGGGGGGACCGGCACTTCCGGAGCTGGCATATCTGCAGGGTCATGTCTCTGTTCAGTTGCAGCCGGATACGATGCTTGCGGGGGCTCATCTCGGCTGGGGAGAGAGTGAGACTCTCACGGATTCAACGGGATACTACTTCCTCGAAGTTCCCTCCGGGACGGATACACTCCGGGTTTCTCTGGATGGCTATGTGTCCGAACATCGGGCCCTGAGTCTGGCGACGGGGGAAACAGGAACCGAGAGTTTTGCCCTGCTTCCGGTCGATAACCTGCCACCTCTTGCCCCGCTCAACTTTGCCGGAGAAACGCTCGAGGGAGCGTCTCTTCACCTGCACTGGACCCTGCCCGAAGACCCGGACCGCTGGGCCGTGGAACTCAGCAAGAGTCCGGGAGATCCGTTCTGGCAGGAGTTTGATTCCTCAATCCAGGAGTGGACAGACAGCCAGGTGGTTCCCGGCCGCCTCTTTACCTATTCCCTGAGCTGTCGGGACTATGCGGGCAATCGAAGTGAAGCACTGGTATTGGAATTGGAGGTCGATACCTGGCCCACGAGTTCCCTGCTTTCCTTCAACATGGAAAGCTCCTTCGACTCGATTCCCCTTTCCTGGACGGACTGTGAGGATGAGGACTTCGCTCTCTTCCGCCTGTATCGCTCCGACAGCAGTGACTTCAACGCAGACAGCCCGCTGCTCTACGAGGGGCGGGACACGCAGTTTCCTGACATGGATGTTCAAAGCAATGCCCGCTATTTCTACCGCTTGAGCACGGTGGACTCCACGGAGAACACCTCGGAGAGCAACACGGTGACGGCGGCCGCACAGATCTTTGTCGATGGCGGACTCAATGAAATCCTGAATCTGTATTCCGTGCCTGGCCGTGATTTCTATCTTTCCCAGGGATCCCTGAGTGGGGAAATCAGGAAGATGTCCGCCGACGGAGAGATTCTGGATGTTCTGTCGCCGGAGATCGGCAGGGGAAATCTGCTCGTGGATGGAAACGGTGAAAAAGCCTGGCTGCTTTCAAGGGTGGGAGAGGTAATAACGCTGCTCTCTCTTGCTCCTCTTTCGGAACAGGCGACGGCCTCGCTTTCTTCCCTATCGGATGATCTGGCGGAGCTTTCAGGTGGCCGCCTTGTACTCAGTATGCGCGAGGGTGGCTCTCCCCTGATTCTCGATGCAGGGACTCTGGAGGAACTGGCCTCTGTGGATATTCTCAGCGATCTTGCTGGCGGAGCATTGCTTCGCTCGAATCCTTCAGTGGATCTCCTGCATGCACTGGAGCCCGGGAGCCGCAGGCTTCGTGTCCTGGACATGAGTGGCGAAGGTGAGCTGCTTGCAGAGCTGACCCTTGACGCGGAAGCCTCCTGGGCCGGTTTCCTTCCGGATGGATCTCTGGGGATCTTCTACAACTATGAGGAGCGCATGGAAAGCCGGGATCCGGAGAGTCTGGAACTGCTGGAGAGTCTCATTCTCGATGGCGAAGGGAACTTCCTGGGAGTGGAGAACGGGCTTCTCTGGTTCATTCAGGTTCAGGGCTATCGTGCTTATGCCCTTTCCTTTCCTGAAGGAGAGACGCTTTGGGATCTGGATCTGATGGCGCCAGCTCTTTCCCTGGCCTATGTCACTGCTTCCGGGAGGCTGGCCTTGGCCATGAGTACCACTCACACGGCGATCTGCGATGTCAGCCGGGGCGATGAGTAGCCGCCGGATTGATCCCCGCCTGCGCCGGATTCTGGCGCCCGAAGACATTCTGGATTCTGAGGGCGACCGACATCTCTACCGCCATGACAGTCAGAAGATCCACGCGGCCCTTCCCGACCTGATCCTGTTTCCCCGCAGTACATCTCAGGTGATGGAACTCGTCGTGCTGGCTCGCGAGAGCGGCACTGCTCTCACCGCCAGGGGGGCAGGCACCGGGCTTTCCGGCGGTGCTGTTCCCCGCGACGGCGGCTGGCTTCTTTCCTTTACGCGCATGCGGAAGCTCCTCTCCATTGACGAACCGTCTCGTCTGGCCTGGCTGCAACCGGGTATGGTGAACCGGGAACTTCAGGAATTACTTCGACCCCGGGGACTTTGCTTTGCCCCGGATCCCAGCAGTCAGACGGTTTCCACGCTGGGGGGGAACTTCGCAGAAAATGCCGGCGGCCCGCATTGCCTGAAGCTCGGTGTGACGAGCCAGCATGTCCTCGGGCTGGAATGGGTGGATGACTGCGGCGAACTGCATCGACTTGGTTGCAGCAGCCCGGGAGGAAACCCTCTGGATGCAGTGGGTCTGTTCTGCGGGAGTGAGGGAACCCTGGGTCTGGTAACGGCCCTTCAGGTGAAACTCAGCCGAAGGCCGGAATGCGCGAGAACCCTTCTGGCTCCCTACTCTTCCCTTCGACAGGCGAGTACGGCTGCTTCCAGAATCCTCGGGCGAGGACATCTTCCCGCAGCGCTGGAAATGATGGACCGGGAGAGCATTCGATCCGTGGAGAACTCTCCCTTCCGCGCCGGCTTCCCCCGAGAGTCCGAGGCCGTTCTTCTGGTGGAACTTGATGGCTTCAAGGGAGAAGTGGAGCGGGAGAGCCGGGAGGTTTCGGGGGTCCTCCGGGAAACGGGTGCCATTTCCCTGAGCGAGGCGGTGGATGAGGCAGAAAGGAAACGACTCTGGCGAGGGCGAAAGGGTGCCTTTGGTGCTGCGGGTCGTCTCTTTCGGGACATCTGTGTTCAGGACATCTGCGTTCCCGTGAGCCGTCTGGCCGAAGCCACCGTTCGCGTTAGTGAGGCCGTGAAAGAGGAAGGGCTTCCCGTTGCCTGCATCTATCATGCGGGAGACGGCAATCTGCATCCCAACATCGGCTATGACCGGGAGGATCGCGAGCAGTTGGCAAGTCTGGATCGAGCCTGCGAGCAGATCATGAAGATCTCCGTGGAACTGGGTGGCAATCTGAGCGGGGAGCATGGCATTGGAGTGGAAAAGAGCGGCTGGCTGCCGCTGTTTCTGTCCCGGGAAGACCGGGAACCCCATCTTCGCCTGAAAGCGGGGCTGGATCCGCAGAGGCTCTTCAATCCCGGAAAGATTTTCCCCCCCGAAGATGAGGGAGAGGGAACTCGCCTTGCGATCGGACTCGTTCCCGCACTTCTTTCGCCCGAGGAGCCCTGCAGTTTTGAGAGACCGGAGACCGTGGGTAGCCTGTCCCACATTCTCGGCGCTAAGACCCGCGGACTTCTTCTCCCTACAGGGGCTCGATTTCCCGAGGAACTGCCGCCCCTTCCGTCGTCGGTGGGCCTTCTTCTCTCCACAGCCTCTCTTCGGGGAATCCGGGACTTCTCCCGGGAGGACTTTCAGGTGGAAGCCTTTGCCGGGACTCCCTGGACGGAAGTCCAGGAGTTTCTCGCAAACGAGGGAATGGAGATCGACTTCCCGGTGTCACATGCAGGGGAACGAAGTCTCGGCGGGGTCATCGCCTGCGATGAGGCCTGGCCTTTCCGGAGCAAACTGTCGAACCCCCGGGACCGTCTTCTGGGGCTTGAAGGCCTGCTTGCCGATGGCAGTTTCTTTCGCGCGGGGGGGCGGAGCGTCAAGAATGTCTGTGCCTACGATCTTTGCCGCCTGATGGCCGGAAGCCGTGGCTCCCTGTCGATTATGACTTCCTTCCGCCTGCGCTGTCGCCCCGTTCCGGAAGAACGTTCTCTCCTTCTGCTGGAATATGCGAAGCGGGAGGAAGCGGTGCAGATCGGCCGAATGCTTTCTTCTCTCTACGATTCGATTGCCGGTCCTCTTCTGATTCCCCCGGGTCTCGGTCTTTCCGGCTCCTGGCTCCTGGCCATCGGAATGGAAGGGCGCGGCGAAGGTCTTGATGAGTTGAGGGAGGAGATTCGGGAACTGCTGAACAGAGAGCAGGTCCAGTGCGAGCGGATCTGGACGGAGTCCCGGGACTCGGAGATCATGAAGCGACTTCGTGATTTTCCGGCACTGCCCGGGGAGGGCGAGCGGCATTTCCTCCGGGAACTGAGAGGCCCCGTGGATCGTCTTCTCACTCTCCCGCCCTATCTGGGAAGCCGCTGGATTCTCGATATCGAGGGCGCGCGCCTTCGCATCGAAGAGCACAGTCTGGAAACGAAGTCCACGGGATCGGTGAGCAGTCTCATGGAACGCCAGGCGGAGATCAGCCGCCGGGGTGCAGAAAGCCCCTCGACCTTTACCCAGATTCCGGGTCGCTCTTCCATGGAGAGAATTGCCCGCTCCCTGGATCCTTCCCTGCGACTGGCTCCGGGGAGGTGGCTCTTTGACTGATTTTCACCGGAGTTTCGATCTGCTGGAATGCGTCTCTTGCGGACTCTGTCTGGAAGTGTGTCCGAGCTACGAAATCCTGCGCGAGGAGGGAGCCGGCCCCCGGGGAAGGATTCTCCTGATGGACCTTCTCTCTCGCGGAACCCGTCTGGAAGAATGGTCTCGGCATCTGGAACAATGTGTGGGCTGCCTTGCCTGTGAGGCACATTGCCCTGCCGGAGTTCCCTATGCCTCCATGCTTGACCAGGCCCGCCGAAGAATCCGGGAGAGAAAGCCGGACAGCGGCTTTGGCCATTGGCTGGAAAGGAAGTTCCTTGATTTTCTGCTTCAGCCCCGGGATGTTCGCGAGAAAGGATTCTCCCGCCTTCGCTGGGCACAGCGGCTCGGGCTTCTGGGCTTGCTGCGAATTCTTCATCTGGAGAGGCTGCCCTCCTTTTCCCTGTTTCGCGGACTCTCTTTCCTCCCGCAGCTTCGGAGCCCCCGCGCCCGTCCGGCAGAGGATCCACAGGCCCGCTTTCTTCATTTTCCCGGTTGCATTGACGGCCTGTTTTTCCCCGCCGAAGAAGAGGCCTGCCTTCGTCTCCTCTCTGCTTCGGGCGGTTATCGGGAGTTGCCGGACTCTGTTTGCTGTGGAGCCGTTCACCGTCATCGGGGGGAGATGAGTGTCAGCCGCAAACTGGCGAAGCAAAACATCCTGGCCTTTGAGAAGGAAGAGGGCCCGGTCGTTTCGCGATCCTCCGCTTGCGTGGCGGCCCTGAAGGACTACGCGAACTGGCTTTCGGGAGATCCGGCCTGGGAGGATCGTGCCCGGGCCTTCTCCGAGCGTGTTCGGGACTGGAGCGAGATCCTTGACCCTGACTCCTTTGGAGGAGAGGGGCGTCCGGGTCAGAGTATAAGGGCCGTCTATGATGACCCCTGTCATGCAATTCATGTCCAGGGGATTTCGGAGGGGCCAAGGAAACTGCTTCGACGCCTCCCCGATCTTCACCTTGTGGAGATGGCTCATCCAGAACGCTGCTGTGGCGCGGGAGGAACCTGGTTTCTTGACCAGCCGGAACTCAGTCAGGAGATGATCGGCTGGAAGATGAAAGAGTTTGAAAAAAGCGGCGCGAGAATCCTGATCACTTCCAATCCAGGTTGCCGCATCCAGTGGGAAGCTGTCTTTGCGCGCAGAAAATCCCCTGCGCAGGTTTTACATCCGGTGGAATTGCTGGCAGAAAACCTAAAGGAGAAGCTATGAGAAAACGCATTCTGGCCATTGGCGGGCATGGGATGCTCGGCAGGCCGGTTCTTCGTCATTTGCTGAAAGAGGGTTTTGAGCTTCGTGCTCTCGCCCGCAATCCGGAGAAGGCCCGCGCCCTGCTTCCTTCGTCTGTGGAAATCGTAGCGGGAGATCTCAAGGACCTGGATTCCATTGCCCGTGCCGCAGAAGGCATGGATGCCGTCTACCTGAATCTGGCGACCGAGCGGCCTTCGGCACCTTTTCGCCCGGAACTGGACGGATGTCTGCAGGTTCTCAAGGCCCTGGAAGGAAGACAGGACATTCTGGTCGCAAGACTGAGTGCCCTGGGATCCTCTCCCGATGAGAACTGGCCCAACTCCCTGCAGAAGTGGCAGGCGGATGATGCCCTGCGAAAGTCTTCCTTCCCCTGGATCATCTTCAAGCCCGGCTGGTTCATGGAAAGCCTCCCGCTCTTTTTCCGGAGGGGGATCTTCATGATCCCTGGCACGGGGAGGAACCCCCTGTACTGGATTGCAGGAGATGATCTGGGCCGCCATGTTGCTGCGGCCTTCCGGGATTCCTCTCTGGAGAACCGGGACTACAACATCGAGGGCAGGGAGGCCCTGAGCATTCGGGAGGCGGCGGGGCGGTTTACGAAGGCTCTGGGCAAGAGGGCTCTGAAGCTTTCGATTCCTCTTTCGATGCTGGGCTGCCTGGCCCGGCGCAATGAGGCTCTTGATGACTTCCATCGCCTGATCTTGCACACAGAGCAACTCCCGGAGGAAGTGCAAAGCAGGGAAACATGGGAGCTTCTCGGAGAGCCGCGCATGTCAATTGAAGACTATGTGGAGTACATGCTCGAATGCAATGACATACCCCGGAAGAGCTTCTAGATTGATCGCTTCCAGTCGCTCAGGCTCTGCTTCCATACCTGAACGCCGCAGTATCGGTCTCCTTCCGGGCAGACGGGGCGGCGAGCAGCCTGATGCCGGTGTCCGCAGGGGGGAAGCAGAGCCGCGGCCACCCGGGGCTGGAGTTTTCCGATCTGTTCGACTTCCTCTACATTGAGCCGCCAGATTTCTTCCTGGGCATTGAAACAGAGTCGCATGGCCGACTTGTGCCGGTAGTTGAGAAGGTCGGCACTTTCGGTGTAGCGAACCCGCTTTGCATTGGGAAGAAGGTAGAGCGCGTCTTCCCTGCTTCCTCCCGCTTTTCTGAAACGGGCGATCCCCTCCCAGCTTCGTTCCATGCAATTCCGGTAGAGATTCACCGCCTCCGGCACTTCTTCCAGGAGCGGGGGAGTCTCGTAATCGGGTTCTCCATTTTCCTGAAGGAGAAGCGGCGGGCGGCTGGCCGGGGTCATGCGATGACGCTGGTCCTGACTGTCGGCACTGTGACTGAGCTTCCTTCGAAAGACATAGCGCAGATGGTAGAGCGGGCGGGCCAGACGATTGAGCGTGGACAGGTTCAGGGTTTCTGACCAGAGAGAATTGCGGGAGGGATCCAGGGCCAGACCCAGAGCCTCTTCCTCGGAAAGGCGTTCGGGGGGAAGGCCCAGCACTTCTCGTACCGAGTCGGCAAGCAGGGTTTCTCCCGAAGGGTCTGCGCTGAGGAGAAGGCTCCGGTAGCCCTGGAGGGAGGCGTCGAAGCTCTTGCGGAAATCCCGGATGTCCTCATCCCGGATGCCCTGATTCTGGAAGAAGAGATACTCGGGAGTTTCTTCCAGAGGAAGCGGCTCTTCGAGCAAGTTGGCAAAATCCGGTTCCTTTGCCAGAAGTGCTTCCACCATGCTACTCACCACGAAACCGGTTTCCTCGGGCACATCCCACTGACGACAGAGCCGGTAGTAGCGCATGAGGGTCAGGACGCTGATGCTGTGGTGCAGGTAGGCGGTGGTGGCCAGAGGAAGCAGGTAGCGGGCGATCTCCTGCGCCCGTCGCAGGGCTTCTCTTTCAGAGCGTGGCTGGTTTCTGCGGGCGGGAAAGCGGTTCAGATAGTGCTGCAGGCAGGGCTCGAGAAGCATCTCGCTCAGTCGGCGATAATCTCCGACCTGTTCTTTGCAGACCTGGTCATAAATGAGTCCAGCCTCGCCCTTCAGTTCCGGGCGATAGGTGTTACCTTCTTTCACCGGAACATAGCGCTGGCTGACCTGCTCGGAGTTGTAGAATGGATGGCTGTGCAGGAAACTCCAGAGAAAGTGCCGGCTGACGCCTTCCAGAGAGAAGCGAAGCTGGGCGTGTTGAAGAGTGGTGTGGTGGCCGGCCTGATAGACGCTTCTGGCAATCCGGTCCCTGGAAGGTCCCTGCTCGGCGACATCGCTTGCCTGCACCGGACCATTTCCGGAGTAGCAGGTTCGGGCAGCCGCCACCATGTGGTTGAAGGCATCGGCCGAGATGTCGATGAGTTGGACTCGTGGTTTCATGGGGAAGAGA
Source organism: Candidatus Krumholzibacteriia bacterium (assembly GCA_030748535.1). Lineage (NCBI taxonomy): Bacteria > Candidatus Krumholzibacteriota > Candidatus Krumholzibacteriia > Candidatus Krumholzibacteriia bacterium. The sequence goes on along the minus strand of JASMLU010000006.1, from coordinate 18,838 downwards.
GAATACCGCTTTCCCTCGCGAGGGACAAGGGAAAGCGGTAGGGAAGCTGTCTAGCGGTAGATGACATCCTCGATCAGCTGGCGGATCTCTGCAGGCATCTTCTTGCGGGTGACGGCAATTTCACGGGAAAGCAGGTCGATGGAATTACGGCAGAGGTTCTCCTCATCCATGGTCAGATCCTGCTTCTTGGAAAGCCGGGCCAGATCGCGGGCAATATCGGAAAGCTCCAGAGGATCTCCGGTATCGAATTTGTCCTGATAGAAGCGCACCCGCTCCTTGTGACTGCGGTCCGTGTTGAAGCGGGCGCGGCCCCTGAGGGATTCGAAAACCTTGCTGGCCTTGTTTCGCCCCATCACCTTCCGAAGCCGGACTCCATCGAGTCGATCCACCGGAATGTAGAGGGACATATTCTGTTTCGGGAATTGAACGCCCAGGCATTGCTCCGTCTCGCCTCCGGCCTTCTGTTTCGACACGCCGATGACCTCTCCCACCCCGTGACGGGGGAAGAAGACATGGTCTCCTTTTTCAAAGCTCATCCCTGATTCCTTTCGAATGGGCACATTAAATATAGTCAATTTCTGACGAAAAGTCAAGTAGAGAAATAAACATATCCATTATTTCACTTCCATGAATGGAATCCCGGGCCTGCATAGCCGAATCGTTGCAACTCTGTGAAAATAAAGCAGATATTTACCGTTCTCCCTGTGGACCTTCTTAGCCCTCCTCCCCTGGCCAGCGTCTCCAGAATCAAGAGAGATCTGTGGAAACGAAGGGTGTGGGCTTGCCGGGAGTTGCTTGTGCTTTCGAGAACCTGTTGTCATGAAATCGTTTAGAGGGAGACTTCCGCTGGCACCGGACTTGTAAGTATCCCTTGTAGAGCGAAAGGGCTGAGGATTTGCATTTCGCCAAAGAAGAGAGTTTTGATCAGAAAGGGAGAGGCTAATATGGGGGAAAATAAAAAGAAAATGACCTTGTTGGGCGCCCTGGATGCCCGCGAGCAACTGAAACTGGCCGTGGATTCGACCGTGAGGAGTCTTCGCCGACGGGAAGTCCTCTTTCATCCGGGCGATCAGGCCGACTGTATCTGTATCGTTCTGGACGGGAAAATGAAGATCAGCCGGGTTTCCGAGTCGGGAAAAGAGGTGATTCTGGGGATCATGGGTCCCGGAGAATCCCTGGGTCTGGAGATCATCCTGGCGGAACCCTGTACGCGGACTCTGGCCATGGCTTTGGAGCCGAGCCGGATCCTCCGGGTCTCGAGGGAGAAGTTCCAGTCTCTCGTGCTGGCCAAACCGGAGCTTCTGCTGACCCTTTTGAGAATCACGAATGAACAGTTGTGGAACTCGCGCGAGAACCTGTCGCGACTGGTCTTCATGGATGTAAAAGGCCGACTGGCGGCCCTTCTTCTGGAGCTCTCGGAGAGTGGGGAGAAGAGCCAGGGATGCCGTTCTTTGGAGACCCGGATTACGCATCAGGATCTCGCGAACCTGATCGGTTCCACCCGGGAGACCACCACGGCCACCCTCAACCAGTTGCGCAGGGAGAAGCTCATTCGCTTTGAGCAGCGCAACATTGTGATCTCCCGTCCCGGCGGCCTGGAGACTCTCGCTGCCAGCTAGCTTTCCTTCCCCCAGGAGGGTCTCCCGATTTCATTGGTCGGGGGGCCCGTTTTTTGTATAGTCCTCCCATGTTGCCCGAAGGTAATCAGGAACTTCTCGCAGGCCTGAAAGCCCGTTGCTCTGCCTGGCCCCAGAGGCTTCGGACTGTCTCTTCTGTCGAGCGTCGCTGGCACGCAGCCTGGTGCAATGCCGGCATCGAGGGCAATCCTCTTTCCTGGTCGAAGGCGAGGAGCTTTCTGGAATCTGAAGAGGAGGCGAAGGATCTTCCTCACAATGAGCTACAAGGCTGTCGCCTGGCTCTGGACTTCCTTGAAGACGGGATGGATCTTCGCATGGGGGAGCTTCGCCACCTTCATCAACTGATTTCCCGGGGGCAAGGGAAGAGCGGAGAGTTTCGAAATCACCCGGTGGAAATCGTTCGGGAGTCGGGACCGGGAGCAGGGGAGGCGGTATTCCGACCTCCTCACCACAGCCGGGTTCCCGCACTGATGGAAGATCTATTGGAGCAAAGTCGCCGGCAGGCGGAAGAAGGCATGAATCCATTTGTGCTGGCCGGTCTCTTTCACTATGAATTCCAGTCCATCCATCCTTTCTCCGATGGCAACGGGCGCGTGGGCAGAATACTGACTACCTTTCTCGCCCGGCAGGGTTGGGACTCGGAGGATTTCTATCTGGCTCCCGCCCTTCGCAAGGCGGGCAGTGCCTATTACCTCGCCCTTCGTTCCGTGCGCCGGGACTATGAAGAAGAAGCCGGCATCCAGTCCTGGCTGGAACCCTTTCTCGGCTTTTGCATGCAAGCCCTCGATGATGAATTCCTTCCCGGAGCGTGGCCATGAGATTTGCCCTGATTCTGGTTCTGCTAGCCTTCGGCCCCGCTCTCACGGAAATTGCCTGGGAAGAAACGGCGCTGCCCTCGGGTGCAAGGCTTCTGGTCGTGGATTCCGACAATCCTGGGCAGGCAATGATCACTCTTGCCTGGCCGGCCGGGATGGCCACCTCTCTTGAGAATCCCGATCTTGCGCTTCTGGCTCCGCGTCTCTTTCTCCAGAGAAGTTTCGAAGGTGGTCGAAGTCTGAAGGAACTGCTTCGGGGAATTGCCTGGGGATGGAAACTCCGTCTGGGTCGCGACAACTCCTTTCTCCAGTTCTTTGGACCGAAGGAGGAAATGCCGGAAGTCATCGGTGCCCTTCTCGAAGAAGTCGGGACTTCCCTTTCCATCCATCAGGGCGAAGTCGACGCGGCTTTTGAAAGTTTGCAGAAAGAGCGGAGTCGCTGGCGCAAGAATCCGGAGATCTTCCTTCGTGCCGGTCTCGACTCCCTGCGTTACCCGGGACATCCCTACCGCATCGGCGAGGGCAAGGCCCTTCAGTCCCTGAATGCGCCCTTGCTTGAAGACATGCAGACCTTTCTGACAGAGCACTATGGAGCAAACTCCTGCACCTTCCTGATCCTGGCCGACCTGGATCCCGATGCCTTTCTCTCCGACTGGCTGCCTCGATTTGATGCCCTGACGGGGAAGCGGAAGCTGCTTTCTCTTCTTCCGGAGGATCCCGGGAGCCGGGGGGATCTGGAGATGGAGGGAAGCCCCGGGCGAACGCTGCTTCTCTGGCAGTTCCCCCTTCCCGGGGGATGGGGGCGCGAGCGAGCGGACATTGTTCTGGCGAGTGGCATCATCCAGCCACTTCTCGTTCAGAGCTTTCGTGGGCTGGTGGCTTCTGCCACGGCGAGTTGTGATTTCCTGCCCCGGGGCCCCGCAAGGCTGGAAATCCAGGTGAGAGGATTCCTCCCCGGGGATCTCCCGCGGATCGAGAAGACCCTGGAACGCATCCTGGATCGACTGGGAAAGACCGAGTTCAGCGAGATGCAGGTGGTTACGGCGAAGGACCAGGTTCTACAACGCCTGAGCCTTCATTCCTCCCGTTCCGACCGGCCTCTCCCGCGAAAGGAAACCGATCTCAGGAACTGGAGCCTGGAACTTCTTCGACAGCAACTTTCGATTCGTGACAAAAGAAGTCAGTTTGAGCTTGCCATTCTCAAGGCAAACATGGATAGCATTGCTGAGAGATCCCGCCGCTACCTGACGCTTGAGCAGAGAAGCCGGGGACTCCTGCAAGCCCCCTGATGAGAGGAGAGACCATGAGTAAATCCGTCCTGCTTTCCACAGTCCTGTTCCTTCTCTTGTTTATGTCGGCCTGTCAGCAAGCCCTGTACTCCCAAGTGGAGCTTGCCCCCGACGTAATAGCTGCCCGCCAGGGCTATGAGAGTTCCTGGCTCTCTTCCATCGAGAAACAGGAAGTCCGCCGGGGGATGTCCACGACCGATGTCTACCTCTCCTGGGGGAAACCCCTGCACCGCTTCCGCGCGGAGAACCGGGAAAAGTGGATTTACATCGAAGAGGATTCGGCGGATGACCAGCCTCGCAGAATCACGCGTCTTTTCTTTGTCGATGGAAATCTGGCCAAGTGGTCAGTGGATCGGGGCTTCGTCGATTTCATGGAAGATACTGGAACCAGTTCGGTCAAGGATACTGCGGGACAGCGACCTCTGGAGGGCGGAAAGTAGCAGAGTTCCGGTCTTCTTGCGACCCGACATGTCTCTCGTCCAGAAAAAACGCGGATTCCCGGAGATTTTACTTGCCAGTTTTTCAAAGCTGAGCTATTTCATGCGCGTGGGGGAATTCACCCCGAATCCTTTGAAAGGGGTCCAAGAAATGACCAAGTCTGATCTGATCAATGCTGTCTGGAATCACAAGTGTCTCACCAGCGAGGTGACCAAGAAGTCCGTCTCCGAAGTGATCGACTGCACCTTTGAGGTGATGAGCAAGACCATCAAGAAGGAGAAGCGTTTCTCCTATCCCGGCTTCGGCACCTGGACGGTCCGTCGTCGCAAGGCTCGCATGGGCCGCAACCCCCAGACGGGTGAGGCGATCAAGATTTCCGCGAGCAAGACGGTCGGCTTCAAGCCTGCCAGCTATCTGAAGAGCAGCCTCTAGGCGATTCTTCTGAGTTCGAGAGACCCGCTTCGGTGGGTCTCTTTTTTTGTCCCGGACTGTCCCTGAAAAGGGACAGTCGAGAGCGGGTCATTCTGAAAAATGGCGGAACAATGGGCTTTTTACTCTGGCACGAAGATTGATACTCCGAGGCAAGAGAGATTCATCGCATTCCCCTTGAGAGCAGGTTCTCACCCACCGGAGAGCCTGCTTTTTATCGTGTATCCTTTGCTTCAGGATGCTAATTCTCCTTCATGCACTCCCCCTGGATTCTGGGATTTGAGGGGCCCTCTCCCTCTTCGGACTTTCTCGGCCTGCTCGAGAGAGTTCGCCCCTGCTCCCTCATCCTCTTTCAGGACAATCTGCCCCGGGGTGCCCGGGATCTCCCTCCTCTCAGGCGACGGCTTGAAGAGGCGGCCGGGCAGGAACTTTTTCTCTTTCTCGATGGAGAGGGCGGCTGGATCGATCCTCTGCGGGGGAAGCATCATTGGCCCTCTCCCCGCGCGCAGTATGAGGCGGGTCTGGAAGCCGTGGAGTGGCTACATCGGGCCATGGCCCGGGAAGCCCGGTCAGCGGGAGTCGATGCCCTGATCGCTCCCCTTGCGGACATTGACGAGGGCCTTGTGAATCCGGTCATCGGTTCGCGTTCTTTCGGTGGACAGGTTGAGGAAGTCCGGGAGGCCGTTCTGGCGGCCATGAGGGGTCTCTTCGCAGGAGGGCAGCTTTCGGTTCTCAAACACTTTCCCGGGCATGGAGAAAGTGTCGAGGACAGCCATCTGCTGCTGCCCCGGGTTCCCGCGAATCCGCTTCACCTGGAACCCTTTCGAGCGGGAATCGAAGCCGGGGCGCCCGCCATCATGACGGCCCATATTCGTTGGGGACAGGATCCGCGCCCAGCCACCTTTCGACAGGATCTGCTCTACGATCTCCTTCAGAAGGAAATGGGTTTCAAGGGTCTTCTCATCACCGATGCTCTGGAGATGGGGGGCTGTTCCTCCCTGGAGCCGGAGCAGCGGGGGCTGGAAGCACTTCGCGCAGGTTGCCATCTTCTGACCCTTGCCCGCTGGACTCCTGGAGCCGAGTGCATGATTGATGAACTGGAGAAGGAAAGCGCCCGTTCGAAGTCGGTGCAGCTTCTTCGGGAAGAAGCGACCCTTCGCTGGGAGGCCTTTCTTGAGTGTCGCCCGCCTGCTTCTGCGCTGCCGGAAGAAGATCCCGAACCCTGTATCCGCGGAGTCCGGGATTCCGCACTTTATGGCGATGGCAGAACCTGTCATTCAAGCGACACTTTCGCCATTGAGTTTGGATCGCTGGGAAGCTGGCAGCAAGAAGACTACCTTCGTGAACTCTCCTCCTGCTCTTGCCGGGTTCTAAAGAAGGGAGAGCCCTTGAGAAGCGGGGAGATCTTTCTCTATATTGGGCGGGAGACTCCTTCCCCGGAGAGAATCGATCCCGCAAGGGAGACGCTTCTGGTCGGGCCCCATGGATGGGCGAAGGATTTGGAGAGTTGTCGCGGCAGTCATGATCCCAGTCCCCGGGGAGTACTTCATCTGCTGCAGGGAAACATGAAAGAGGCAGGTCGCGAGCGCCCATGAAGAAAGTACTGATTCCTCTTGCCCTGATTCTCTCGGGGTTTGCGCTCTACCTCTTCCTCCGCGAACCCTCCCGGATTCCTGATCCCGGCAACTTCTATCCCTTCCCGGTCGAGGAAATAGAAGCTTTGGACCTGATTCATCAGGATCACTGGTTTCGTGTGGAGAAATCAGTTGATGGATGGAAGCTCCGAGTTCCGGCCGAGGATCGGGTCGATCAGCATACCCTCTTCGGCCTGCTGGCGGTTCTTCATTCAGAGAATGTCGATTCCATTCTTCCGGCTCCCGATCCTCCGGAACTTGCCGGCCTGGAGAATCCCCCTCTGGAACTGAGGATACACCGGGCTGCCGGAACGGACACGCTTCGCTTCGGGAACATGAATCCGGAAGCACGGCGCCTCTGGGCCTCCTGTTCCTGGAATGACTCCTTGCTGCTGGTGAGCAGCCTGCTGAGAACCCGGTTCATGTCCGGTCGAAGGGAACTCAGCGAGAAACGGATTCTTACTCTGGAGTCTGCAAGCGAGATCCTGTCCCTGGAGATCGGGAACGGGAAGGGCCGTTTTGCGCTGCAGCGTTCCCCCTTCGGCTGGGTCGTGGAGGGTCCGGTTTCCCTCCCGGCAAACCGGCAGAAAATAGAGAACTTCCTCGTACGACTGAACTCCCATGCTATCATCGAGTTTCTCGATTCCGGCGAGTCCCGCCTTCCCCGCTACGGGCTGGACTATCCGCGGGGGAGGATGACGGTCCATCTCAGGGAAGGGGCTTCCCCGATTCAGCTGGATCTCGGCAATCCTCTTCTGGGCTTCTACTATGCCTGGATCCCGGGTCGCCCCAGTGTCTGTCTTGTCGATTCCATTTCCGCCGGCCCTCTTCTGGGCAGCTATCTCGGTTTTCGCAAGCCCCTGCTTCTGGAGGTTCAGGAGGAAGAGATCCTGTCCATCACGGGTCCGGAAGGGGAGATCCGTGTTCAGGGAAAGGATTGGCAGGACCCGGATGGCACGAAACTCTCCCCTGCGAAGGTAAAGACCCTGCTTCGCGCTCTTTCGGGGATTTCCACCCGGAATGTCGAGGCTCTTCAGCCCCGCCGTGAGCAACTCGAGCGCTGGGGGCTTGATGAGCCGAAGGAGACCTTCCTTCTGGAAGCTGTCCGGGGGAGTCAGGAGTTGCTCCTTGGCCGGGAGCTGGACGGGACGCGCTACTTTCAGAGAGCAGGTTTTCCCACGGTCTACAGCCTTCCGGCCGACAGCCTGAGACTTCCCTGGCCACTTTAGATCCGGGGAGGGTTCCCATCACTTGACGCTTGTGAATGCTGGAACTATCCTCGCTTCCTGTCTACATTGCAGGGACCTTTCCATGGAGGGGCGATGAGTACGAAGACAGATCCTCAGGTTCATGGTCTCGGTGTGGACATCATGACCACGACCGTGGACAAGGCTATGAACTGGGCGAGGAAGAACTCGCTGTGGCCCATGCCCATGGGGATCAGCTGTTGTGCCATCGAAATGATGGCGACGGTGGCAAGCCGCTATGACATGGCGCGCTTTGGCGCAGAGGCCATGCGTTTTTCTCCCCGTCAAAGCGACATGATGATCGTCGCCGGAACGATGACCAACAAGATGGCCCCCGTGGTGCGACGCATCTATGACCAGATGCTCGAGCCCAAGTATGTGATTGCCATGGGAACCTGTCTTTGTTCGGGGGGCATGTTCGACAGCTACTCCGTAGTGCAGGGCCTGAACAAGGTAATCCCTGTGGACATCTACCTGCCCGGCTGTCCGCCTCGCCCCGAAGCCCTGATGGATGCATTGATCAAGCTGCAGAAGGGCGTGGTGGAGCGACAGAGTTTCCGGGAAGAACTTCGTCCGGAATTCGTGCCCGAGATTCCCCTCGATACCATTGAAACGCGCATGGAGCCGAGCAGTGACGGCAACATGATTCTGAACATGGGACCCCAGCATCCGGCCACCCATGGGGTGCTTCGTGTGGTGCTCGAAATGGACGGGGAGACCATCGTCCGGGCTGAGCCGCATGTGGGATACCTTCACCGTGGTTTCGAGAAGATTGCGGAAGAGAAAACCTGGCACAACTATCTGCCCTACACAGACCGTCTAGACTATCTCAGCCCCCTGTCGAACAATGTGGCCTATGCTCTCGCCCTGGAGAAGCTTCTGGATCTGGAGATTCCCGCGCGGGCAAGGCAGATCCGGGTTCTGGTTTCGGAACTGGCCCGCATCAGCTCCCACTTGCTTGCGATCGGTACGAACGCCCTGGACCTCGGGGCGGCGACCGTCTTCTTCTACACCTTCCAGCTTCGGGAATACCTCTACAACCTTTTCGAGGAACTGACCGGAACCCGCCTGACCACCAGCTACACGCGCATCGGGGGCGTGGCCCGGGATCTGCCCGAAGGATGGATGAAACGGGTGGGGGACTTTCTTGAGGAACTTCACCGGGTCATGGACGATGTGGAAGCTCTCCTCAACCGGAACCGCATCTGGCTGGATCGCAATGTAGGCGTGGGCGTGATCAGTTCGGAAATGGCGCTGAGCTACGGTCTTACCGGCCCGAACCTGCGAGCCTCCGGCGTAGCCTATGACATGCGCAAGGCAGAGCCTTATCTGGGTTACGAGAACTACGACTTTGAAATCGTCACTGCCGACAAGGGCGATGCCTTGGACCGTTACCTGGTTCGCATGGCAGAGATCCGCCAGAGCGCGCGCATCGTCGAACAGGCGATCGCCGGCATGCCGGGCGGGGCGATTACTTCGGACAACCGCGACTGGGTCTTGCCGGAAAAAGATCTGGTCTACTCATCGATGGAAGAGCTGATTCATCACTTCAAGCTGATCAGCGAAGGACTCAAGCCCCCGACAGGAGAGGTTTACTCCGCGATCGAGGCTCCCAAGGGCGAACTGGGTTTCTTCATGGTCAGTGACGGAGGGCCGAATCCCTACCGCTTGAAGATCCGCAGTCCAAGTTTCCATAACCTTCAGATTCTCCGCAATATTCTGGAGGGGCAGATGATGGCCGATGCCGTGTCGATTATTGCCAGTCTGGATCCTGTCATGGGGGAGTGTGATCGCTGATGGCTGACAAGATTCAAATGAAGTTCAACGGCCGGGATCTGGAAGTGGAGGCGGGCACGCCCCTGATTCAGCTTTCCTCGAAGCTCGGGGAGAAGATTCCCCACTTCTGCTACCATCCGGGAATCGGGGTGGATGGAAACTGCCGCCTTTGTCTCGTAGAACTGACCGGCGCTCCGAAGCTGGTTCCCGCCTGCACGCTTTCTGCCTCTGAGGGCATGGAAGTGACGACGAACTCCGAGAAGGTTCTCAAGGCCCGAAAGGGAGTGCTGGAGTTCCTGCTGATCAATCATCCGCTCGACTGCCCGATCTGTGACAAGGCGGGCGAGTGCCCGCTTCAGGACTACACACGCGATTACGGACCTGCGCACAGCCGCATGGAGGATCCGAAGAACCAGGGCGTGAAGCACAAGGATCTCGGGGAGTTCATCGTCTACGACTCCGAGCGCTGTGTCCTCTGCACCCGCTGCGTCCGCTTTCAGCGCGATGTGGTGGGGCGAGAGGAACTGCTGGTTCGCCACCGGGGAGACCGTTCCCGGGTGGATCTCTTTGAGGACCACCTCCTCACGGGTTCCTTCACCGGGAACCTTGCCGACCTCTGTCCGGTGGGTGCCCTGACGACCCGCCCCTTCCGCTTTCAGGCCCGTCCCTGGGAAATGAAGAAGGTGGAAAGCCACTGCACGGCCTGTTCCCTGCACTGCAGGGCCGCGACCTGGTGGAAGAACGATGAACTGCTTCGCCTCACGCCACTTTCCGATGCCTCTGTGAATGCCTGGTGGCTCTGCGACCGGGGACGCTTCGGCAGTCTGCTCGAGGAGTCGGAGACTCGTAGTGAGATGCGCCGGGAAGGGGAATCAGTTCCGGTGTCTGCTTCCGATGCCTTCGAAAGGGCGAAGGAACTTCTTCTGAAGTCCGGAAAGCGTTCGGCGATACTGGCCGGGAGCCGTGCGACCGTGGAGGAACTTGATGCCATTGCGAAACTGCAGCGCATCTTCCGCGACGACCTCTCTCCCTTTGTGGACCTTCCCGAGGAACGGGCCTTCCTCCTTGCGCTGGAAGACAGTGACCTGGAGCTGAAGAGCCTCTCCGGTCTGGATGATTTCGATCGCGTCGTCCTTCTCGGAGACGACCCGGAGGAAACTCACCCGATACTCTCTCTTCGCCTCAGAGCTTTGCCCTCAGCCATTTTGCCCGGAGGCGAAGATCTTCCGGCAAGACTCCGGGAGGAACTCTCCGGAGAGGATCGACTGCTTCTCGTCCTTCAGGCTCCGCTTCTCAGGAAGGTTCTTTCCGGGAAGGAAGTGCTGGAGCTTGTCGCTGCCCGTTCCGGAGAGACGAAGGTTCTGTTTCTTCAGGAAGGGATGAACCAGCGGGCACTGGCTCTGGCCGGAGGGCAGGGGACTCCGGTCATGGAGGCTCTCGATCAGGGTGAACTGGATACCTTGCTTCTCTTTGGACTGGATCCCGCTCTGGATTTCCCGGAGGCAGGGGACTGGAAGGATCGGCTTGCGAGAGCCGGGAACCTGATTGTCCAGAGTGTGGGTCTTGCGGATCATCTTCCTTCGGCGGAAGTTCTGCTGCCTCGGAGAGCCTCCGCAGACTTGGAAGGCTCCCTGCTCAACGGTATGGGCAAGGAGAGGGAATTGAAAAGCTGGCAGCCGGTGGCCGGCTCGAGAAGGACGGACACGGACTGGTTCCCTGTGGAGCTTCCACAGAAGGAGGAGGTCATCGGATGAAGGTAGACCGCCCGAATCGAAAGAACTTCTACGAGAGAATCTACCTGCCTGCCATTTTTCAGGGCATGGCGACCACCTTCCGGAACATCTTCCGCCCCTCCGTGGTGCTTTCCTATCCGGAAGAACGATGGAGCCTGCCCGAACGCTTCCGCGGCATCCCCCGACTGGTCATGGGAGATGACGGCATCGAACGATGCGTGGCCTGCAAGCTCTGTGAAGTGGTCTGCCCGCCGCGTGCCATCACGATCCGCATCGGGGAGTTTCGCGATCAGGACATGAGAGAAAGAGTCCCGGAGTCCTTTGTGATCGACATGGGGCGTTGCATCAATTGCAGCTACTGTGAAGAGGCCTGCCCGAAAGAGGCCATTGTCATGAGCCCCTACTTTGAGACGGCCAATAGCAGTCGCGAGGCCCTCATCTATGACAAGGAAAAACTGCTCTCGGACTATTTTGCGGAGAAATCAGGAAGCGGGAGCTAGTCTTCCCAGTCCATGATGTGGGGGATGGTTGCAGGCATGGTGCTGAGCTGCCCCTCGTCATTTCGTGGTCCCACATCCGCATAGCCTTCCAGCCCGATGATGGTCTCCAGTAGAAGGTCGTCGCTGATCGGCATGATTCCCCAGTAGTTCAGGGAAATGCCCACCGTGTCGGGAAGACTGATGGCCTCAAAGGCGATGTTCACATCGTTGTTCCCAAAGAGATTGTTTCTGCTGACCAGGGGTGCCGTTCCCGTCGGGTGATCCAGATCTTCATAGTGCCCGAGCCCCGTGCTTCCGGTCACCAGAACTCCCCGTCCATTGTCATTGATCTGACAGGAGGAGATTCTCGCATTGGCATTGCCGTGAACCCGGACTCCTGCATCCAGACAACTGTCAATCCAGCAGTCTGTGACCGAGATCCATGTTTCCGCAATCAGGAGCCCGATTCCTGCAGGATTGCTGATTCGCAAACCATCCAGATCGCAGTCCACGCTGGAGGCCTCGATGCTCAGGCTTCCTGTCAGGTGACAAAGATCCGCGCCGTCGGCCAGCAGGGAAACACCGCCGGGGAGCAGGACATGCTCCTCGTAGCTACCGGTCGCCACTCTCAGGGTATCACCGGCAATGGCGAGACTGGCTGCCTCCTGAATGCTGGCGTAGACGGCCGGGATCAGGAGATTGTCGAAAGTATCCTCTACCGGCGGAATGTAGGGCTCCTCAAGGGGAGTGCAGGCAAGCAGAAGGGGGAGAAGAAGTAAGAACGTGCGCTTGTTCATGAGAATCTCCTTGAAGACAGGGAACTTAGCCTCCCTGAGCTGATCTTGCAAGCAAAGCCTTGTCCCGCCCGGGATTCGGTGGTAAACTTATCTTGCTGTAAAAAAACATTACGGAGGGGTTCGGTGCTTGGGCAAATCTTCCATTCCCGCTATCTTGTGGAGACTCTCCTCCATGAGAGTCCTCGATGGCAGGCCTTCGAAGCTCGCGACATCATCAATCAGCGTCGCAGCCTTGTCCTGCTCTTCCCGCCGCTTCCCAGTGGAGACCGGCTGGACCGGAGCAGCCTTGCCTGGCGTCTTTCCCGTTTCCGCGAGATTCTGGGCGATTCTCTGGCTCCCTCGGTATTCGGGGAAGAGGGCGAGAGCCTGACCATTCTCTGCGATCTTCCTCCGGAGGCTCAAAGCTGGGAGGAGTCGAAGGAGGATCAGGCGGCCTGTCTGGGCCATGTTCGGGAGGATCTCCTTCGTTGCCAGGCAGCCGGTTTCCCCGGCTACTCACTGGATCGACATTCCATCCGCGTTCTTCCGGGGGGGCGGCCCTGTTATCTGCCTTCTGCCTTTCTCTTTCCCGCCGGAAGCGGCCCGGTCCTTTTCCCGGAGGAGGATGAACTTTCCCGGCTCGCCAGGGACTTGGATCCTGCGGCCCGGGAACTGGATGCCGGGACAAGGGAGGTATTGGAAGAAACCCTCGCTCACTTTCGGAACGGAGAGACGGTGCTTCTTGCCGTCAGGACCGGACTGCATGGAGGATTGAGTCCCTGGAGCGGCCGCCTGGAGCGAGCACTCCGGGATATGGGAGGACACCTTCTGGAAGATCCCTCCGCACCTCTGTTCTTTCTGGAGAGTTTCCAGAGCCCTTCCTGGATGTTCCACCCCCTGCTTGCAGAGCTTTCCCAGACAGGGGAACACCGGAAATTCGTTCTGGTCTATGATGCGAACAGTCTGGACGATTTTCCCCATCTGGAGCAGAGGATCCGGAGCCAGCTTACCGGGATCCGGGAGTTTCGCCAACTTACTCTGACACTCCCTGATTCTGGCAGCCCGATGGCCTCGGTAATTCCCGAAGGTCTTTGCCCTGAAGAGTTGAGCTTTCTGGAACTTCTGGCACTGCTTGATGAGCCGGCCCCCCTTCCCCTTCTCTCCAGAATACTCAGGATCGCTGAAGAGGAGTTCTTCTCTCTTCTTTCAGGTCTTTCCCGCCGCCTCTGTTTCTCCCTGGATCTTGGTTCTGTCGGGCGAGGAAGCTGGGGTTTGCAGCTCTCTCTTTCCTCTCGCAACCTGCGGCAGGACATTCTGGACAGACTGCCGAAAGAGCGCAGAAGAGAATTGCATTTTCTGGTTCTTGGATTCCTGAATGATGGGGAAGGGAGCAAGCCCGGTCTTCCGCTTTGCCGGCTTCGACACCTGCGAGGCTCGGAGCAGAAAGAGAGTTTGCTCAAGGAGGGTCTCGACCTTTTCGCAATGGCCTCCCGGCAGGGTTGGGGACTGGTCGCGAGCGAAGTCTGTGATCTGCTTCTGGAGGATTCGGAACTTTCCATACCTCCCCGGGGGATCCGGGATCTCTTCCTCTTCCTGGGCGAAAGAGACATGTCCGAAGAGGAAGACGAAGCTGCGGAACTTCGGTATCGGGAGGGTCTTGTTCGTCTCTCCGGGCATGATCGCTTTCTCGAAGAATTGCTCGAGGGACAGGGATTCGACGTGCTGTTTCGGGGAAAACGGGACGCTTCCCTCCTTTCCCCTGCCTCCTCCCTTCTTCGGGCCATTGCCGATCTCGATGAAAACCGGGGAGACTTCCAGCGTGCAGAGTCCATCCTTCAGGGTTTTCTGGATGCCTGCAGTGAACAGCTCTCCGCCCGGGAGCGAGGGATTTTGAACAATGACCTGGCCTGGATCCTCTACCGGAAAGGGGAGCACGAGGCTTCGGTGGAGCGTTGCGAGATTGCTCTTCGTCTTTTTGACAAGGATAGTCACTTTGCGGAACTCGGACAGACCTTCAACACTCTGGGAGCGGCTCACTGGGCTTTGAGCCAGTGGAGAGAAGCGGAGACTTATTACCAGCGTGCGGTTGCGCTTCGTGAGAAGGCTGGCAATCCCGCGCGCATTGCGGCCAGCCTGAACAATCTGGGCAATCTCTATCGTATGATGGACCGACTTCCGATCGCGATCGAACATTTCCAGCGCAGCATGGACATCAAGAAGAAGATCGGCAATGAGGCGGGATACCTGGCCAGCCTCTACAATGTTGCTCTTTGCAGTTTCGAGATGGGGGACATGAAGATGGCCCGCAGCCAGTGCCAGGAGAGCCTGGAGTTGAACCAGCGGGTTCGGAACCGGCAACTGGAAGCAGAGGTCCGGGGCTTGCTGGGAGAAATCGAGCACTTTGAAGGTCGACTTGAAGAGGCGGCCGGGCTTCTGGAAGAGGCCATTCTCATCTGCGAGGAGATCGGTGCCCGGACGGAACTGGTCTCCATGTACCGGCGAATGCTGGCAGTTCAGCTGGATCTGGGAAATCTGGAAGAAGCGAAAAAGGCCATCAAGCAGGGCCTGGGGGAGGCACGCAGGGTCAGTTCGCGCTTTGAGGAAGCCCAGATTCTGGCGGGGGAAGGCGAGTACTACCTGAATACCGGAGACGCCCCTCGAGCGCTTCAATCCTATGAGTCTGCGGCGGATCTCTTCTCGGTTCTGGACAAGGCGGAGTTTCTGGCAAGAGTCTACAGCCAGATGGGACTGATCCATCTGGATCTTGGAGAGGAGCTTTCCGCAAGGGAGTCCCTGAACCAGGCGACCGCTATTATCGAACGGCGGCGGATCACCGTTCCCATGCCGGCTTGGGACCGCCTTCAGGCCAGTCTCCATTCGCAATTCCAGTCCGGAGGGGATTCGGAGGGAGAAGGGCTGCGCCTGCAGTCCTTCTACCGACTTCTGGAACTTGTGGCTTCTCCTGATTTCCTGTCCCTTCGACTCCGGGAGATCGCCGACTGCCTTCGTGCCGGACTTCCCTTCCGACGATTGGCCTTTCTCTCTCTTCTGGATCCAAAACATCCGGAGACCCTTTTCATGGAAGGAGATTTTTCCGATCTGGAAGACCTGGCCGGCAAGGCGGGGAAGATGACGGACGCGGTTCTCGACAGTGAGAATGATCGGGGCCGTGCCTGGATTCCCCTGGGCGGAGAGGATCCCGCCTTTCTCTTTTTGGAGAAGGATGGGGCGAACTGGTCTGAGAGCGACCGGGAGTTTCTCCTCTCTTCGTCCAGACTCCTGTCGCTTGCCTCTTCCGGGAGAAAGGTAGAAGCCGGCAAGAAACCCGCAAGGCTTCCCTCCTCCGCTACGCCTTCAACTCCCCGGGAGGCCCGTCTTCTCGGCAAGGGCCGGGACATGAACCGGGTTCTGAAACTGGTCCGACAGGTGCGGGATCTGGATACCAGCGTTTTGATTGCCGGAGAGTCCGGGACGGGAAAAGAGGAGGTTGCTCGCGCCATTCATTTCGGGGGACTTCGCTCTTCCCGCCCCTTCGTGCCGGTCAACTGCGCATCCATTCCGGAGACCCTTCTGGAGAGCATCCTTTTCGGACATGAGCGCGGTGCCTTTACCGGTGCCACCCACCGTCATGTCGGTTTCTTCGAAGAGGCTTCCGGCGGCACGATCTTCCTGGACGAGATTGGAGAAATGAGTGCCGACATGCAGGCAAAACTGCTTCGTGTAATTCAGGAGAAGCAGTTCATCCGGGTCGGGGGAACCCGTTCAATGGGCTGCGATGTCCGAATCCTGACCGCCACGAACCGGGATCTGTCCCGGGAGGTGGAGGCGGGTCGTTTTCGGGAGGACCTGTTTTACAGGATCAATGTCATCTCGATTCAACTGGCGCCCCTTCGGGATAAGCGGGAGGACATTCCCCTTCTCGTGGATCACTTTCTTCACAGGATTCTTGAGGACAATCGCCTGGAGCCCAAGCGACTCTCGGAGGAGGTGGTCCAGGTCTTTCTGCAGCATCCCTGGCCCGGAAATGTCCGTCAGTTGCAAAATGTCCTGAACAACTGCGTGATCCTGTCGAGAAGCCGGGTGATCGGCGTGGAGGACTTGCCTGATGACTTCCTGAGTGAGAGTCGGGAGCCCCGGACATCCCGGAGCATGGAGGAGTTGGCCGCCATGGTTGCGTCCAGTCGTGATTATTCGGAGAGTCGTCCTCTGGAATCCGGCTTTCTTGCCGCTCTGGCCCATCATGTGGTCGAAAGAGTGGGCAGCAAGGCTCAAGCGGCCCGGCTGCTGGGAATCAGTCGTCCCACACTCTATTCCCGCCTGAAAAACTATGCCCAGGAGGCAGATTTCGGAGAAAGAGAGAAGGAATGGTCTTGATCCCCCGACCGTTTCACGCTACAATTGATGTATCCTCCTCAAGGGGTATTGTCATGCGCATGAAAGTACTTGTCTTCTCGCTACTTG
Organism: Candidatus Krumholzibacteriia bacterium; assembly: GCA_030748535.1. NCBI lineage: Bacteria > Candidatus Krumholzibacteriota > Candidatus Krumholzibacteriia > Candidatus Krumholzibacteriia bacterium. Next base: position 2,124 of record JASMLU010000006.1, on the reverse strand, counting down.
CGGGAATCTTCCTCAGTCTCCCCGCTCTTGCGGATCCGGGTTCCTCCTACACGATTGTTCTGGAGGCCGGAGCCACGGAATTCAGCATGGGGGGGGAGGATTTCCTCTGTGTCACAGGCCAGAGTACCCGCATCGTCTTTGACGGAATCAGCAGTGAGCGGGTTTATGGCCGGATCATTCTTCTGGAGCCTGGCGATGGTCAGCCCGTCAAGTTGATCTGGGTCAGCGCCTACCATCATCCCATGACACTTCATAACCGTGCAGTCAGCACGAAGATCGTCTTTTTCGACAGCGATGTCACCGGACACAACGAGAAAGAATTCTAGAGAAAACGCATTGGCTCGGGCTATGAGACTGTAAGTTCTTCTTACAGTCTCTCTTTTTTTTACACCTTGCGCCCTGTTTGGCTCTGGCAGTATTCCCGGTTTTTCTGAATTGCCCTGAAAACCTCTTTGGTTTCAACAACTTACAGATCTGCTTTGGGGAGGCCCAGGAGGGGTCTTTGGCACGCTTTCTGCGATATCTCGGTTGCCCGAGTATCCGGTATAATCCTGAATTATACCAATCGGGGGGGAAGAGAGACTATGGGGACTCTTCCTCCCCACCTTTTCTAGTCCTGAGATCTCAGGACCGCTTGGCAAGCCATTGAGGAGTGGTTTTTGGCCCCCGGTCTCCCGACCGGGGGTCTCTTCTTGGAATCTAGGGAGAGGAAGGGTTCTGGCGGTCGCCCAGAGCGGATTCGACCTTTCTCAGGTCTGGCTGCAGGAAGGTGGTGAAGGTTCTGCGGCTCTCCATTCCCCAACTCTGAAAGACATGAAAATCCAGATGGAGGGTGGGATTGAAGAATCTCTCTCCCGGATCCAGCTGGTATTCCAGAACCCAGGTCTGGGTCTCTCCGGGAGTCAGGCTCTCCGCCTTCAGGCTTCCTTCTGCGATGGAGGGATTCTCACTTCTCAGTTCCAGAAAGAGGACGGGGTTTTTACTGCGGTTACACACCGTATACTCCAGATCCGTCCATCCCGTAGAGACATCGCAGGAGAGAAAATCTGCGGTAGCCAGCAGTGGGTTTTCCTCGGGCAGGCTGCGAAAACGTTGCCCTTCGAAATCAGTAAAGGCGAGGCGGAAGCGGGGGCGGAAGAGTTGCCGGTCTTTCCCAATCTGAAAGGTAAACCTGCGACTCCGGCTCTGGCCACTGTCGAGATCGTCGAGCAGGAAGGATCCTTCCCGGCAGGCAGGCTCGCTGGACAAATCCACAAAGGAGACGGGCAGGTGGCCGACATTACGCACCATGACCTCATAGGAAATCAGGTTCCGGGTGGCATCGTACTCGAGGAAGCGGTTGAAGGTTTCCACGCTGCCCCGGCTGGATTCATCGGCGGACAGGGAAAAGCCGACGAGAAGGAGAAGGAGAATCAGGCGAGGGAGTCGGTTCATGGAAGCACCTCGGAATGGCTATTGCCTTGATGATTTCCGTGAAACACACTTTACAGTTTTGAAGAAGTCTTGCAACAATAAGAATGGAGGTGAAGATGGACTGTATTTTCTGCAAGATCATTGCGGGTGAGATGCCTGCCTTCAAGATTTACGAGGACGAGAGAAGTCTGGCCTTTCTGGACCTTTATCCCGGCTGCACCGGCCACACGCTGGTCATTCCCAAGGCTCATGCGGTGAATTTCCTGGATCTGGAGGAGGAGGATCGGGACGCCGTCTTCCGCACAGCCCGAAAGGTGGCCGGTCCCCTGATCGAGGAGTGTGGAGCGACCGGCCTGAATCTCTTTCAGTCCAACGGTGAAGATGCAGGCCAGGTGATCTTTCATTTTCACCTGCACCTGCTTCCCAGGAAAAAGGGGGACGGGCTTCAGACTCTCTGGACGAGCCAGGAGTCCGATTCCGCCGAGCTGGAGCAGCTGGCGGGAAGGGTTCGAAGGGAGTTGGGCTAGCAGATTTAGTTCTGGCCGGGAAATTGTTCCTACGCATTTTATGGCACCCCTCCTTGCCGCCCAGGAACCCGACTTTCCCCTTCTGCCTGCTTTGCCTCCCTCTTCCTGTCCCCTCAATACGCATAGCTCAGCTCATGAGGCCGGTTTCTGCCCAAGGCCGGGGTCTCGACCCTCCGCTCGTAGT